>NZ_JBFBBZ010000002.1:0-65760 GCF_040682935.1 Amycolatopsis sp. NPDC051061 | reverse complement strand
CCTGAGCCTGCCGAGGCTGAGCCCACTCAGGCTGAGGTGACCGATGCGGTCGTCGAGCCGCAGCAGGCTGAAGCCGCTGCGCCGGTTGAGGCTGAGCCCACCGATGGCGGGGAGCCGGTTGATGAGCTGCCTGCCGCCGCTCTCACCGATGATGTGGTCACCGCTCCCGGGGAACCGGTTGCCGATGACGTGGCGAACGCGGCGCCGAGCGAGACCGCCGCACCCGCCCAGGCCGATGAAGCGCAGGCCGATGTCGATACCGCCGGTGAGCAGCGGAACCTCTGAGCCGCACGGGGCCGATCCCTTCGGCACCGCGCGGCTCCGTGACTCCACCCTGCGCGCCTGGCAGGACTCGCCCACCCGGCTCCTCGAGGACACCAACGTCGAGCAGGACCTGCGCGTCGGTGCCTATCGGGATCGGCTCTTCGTCGAGCTCGCCCAGAACGCCGCCGATGCCGCCACGGCCGCCGGGCGGCCCGGGCGCATCCGGGTGTCCCTTGTGGACCGGGAACTCAGGTTCGCCAACACCGGCGCCCCGCTCGACGCGCGCGGGGTTGCTTCCCTCGCCTCCCTGCGGGCTTCCGGCAAGACCGGGGACACCGTCGGGCGGTTCGGGGTCGGGTTTGCCGCCGTGCGCACCGTTTCCGACGCTCCCAGCGTCGTCTCCACGACCGGTGGTGTGGCATTCTCCGCCGAAAAAACCCGTGCCGCCGCGAACATTCAAGGCGACGTTCCCGTTCTCCGGCTGCCTTGGCCGGTCGAAACGAGCCCGCCGGACGGCTTCGACACCGAAGTCCGGCTGCCGCTCCGGGACGACGTCGACGGGCAAGCTCTGCTCGATCAGCTGCGTGACGACATCGGAGACCTGCTGCTCGCCCTTCCCTGGCTGGCCGAGGCCGATGTGGACGGTCGCGTTTGGACACGAACCACCGACGGCGACGTCGTCGAGATCACCGGCCCACAGGGGGAAACCCGGTGGCTGACCCATCGCGGTGACGTCGTCTGGGCGGTGCCGGTCGGCTCCGGCGGTGTCCCGAAGCCGCTCGGCGAAGATGTTCTGCACGCTCCCACTCCGACCGACGACGGACTCTCGCTGCCCGCGCGGCTCCTCGCCTCCCTGCCCGTCGAGCCTTCGCGCCGTCGGGCGCTGCCCGGACCGGAACTGACCAAGGCACTGGAGAACGCTGCCGCCGAGTACGTGCAGCTCGTGCGGTTGCTGCCGGCGGAACAACGGTTCGCCCTCGTTCCCGTGCCGGGGTTTCCGAAGTCCACTGTGGATGCGAAGCTGCGCGACGAAGTGCTCGCGAACCTCAGCGCCGAGCCGTGGCTGTCCACTCAGGACGGTAGTGAGGTCGCGGGCCGGCAAGCGAAAGTGCTCGACCCGGAAGTCCCCGGCTTGCCCGAATTGATCGCCGACGTCGTTCCCGGGCTGCTCAAGGGCGCGGCGCCCGCCGGTGTGCTGAAAGCCGTTGCGGCGCAGGTCGTCAGCATCGAAGAAGTGCTGGAAACGCTTACCGGTATCTCTCGCGAGCCGAACTGGTGGCACGACGTCTACGTGGCACTCGCCAAGGCGGTCGAGTCCCACGCGCTCGCGAGCGAACGGCTGGACGGCCTGCCCGTCCCCCTCTCCGACGGCCGGACGCTGCCCGGGGCCAGGGGCTCCCTGCTCGTCGAGGGCTCGGCCGAGTTGCTCGAACTACTGTCCGATGTGGACATCCCTGGACTGCGGCTGGTGCACCCCGCCGCCTCGCACCCGCTGCTGGAACGCTTGGGTGCCAAGCAAGCCGACGCGCCTGAGCTGCTCAACGCCGACCAGCTGCGTGACGCCGTCGAGCGCAGCGTCGAAGACGTCAGGTCCGGTTTGGACGGTACGACGCTCGCGGGCGCCGTCCTCCGGCTGATCGCCGACTGCGGGGACGACGCCCCGCGGTGGGTCGGCGCCCTCGCCCTGCCCGCCACCGACACCTGGCGGCGCGCCGACGAACTCGTGCTCCCCGGCTCGCCGCTGCTGGACGTCTTCGACGAAGAGGTCTTCGACGAGGATGGCGCACTCGACGTCCTCGACGAGGACTTCGCCGGAGACTGGCCGGACGACACGCTCAAGACCGCCGGTGTCCTCGACTCGTTCGCGCTGGTCGTCGACGACGAGCCGCACGAGCCCGATCACGACCTGCCCGACGAGGAAGGCTGGTGGGACTCGCTCGCCGAGCCGCCGTCGACGCTCGTCGCGATCCGGGACCTCGACCTCGTCGCCGACGACGCCTGGCCCGCCGCGCTCAAGCTGCTGGCCGCGCGCCCGGAGACGTGGCGTGCCCTGCGCATGCCGAACGGCCACGCGAGCTGGTGGATCGCGCAGTACGCCGTGCTCGGCGGGCTCGCGCCAAGCGAGTGGCGGCTGCCCGGCACCGACCTCGCCGGCCTCTACGACGAGGTTCCCGATCTCGGCCTGAGTGCGGACCTGCTCCGGACCGCCGGGGTGCGCACCGACCTTCGGATGTCCACTGTGGACGAAGTGCGGGACGTCCTGAAGCGCCTCGCGGATCCGGATCGGACGATCTCACCCGGACTGGCGACCCGCGCCTACGACGCCGTCGCCGAGTCCGGGTTCGAGCCGCGGCCGCCGGAGGCGGTCCGGGCCGCCGACGGGTCTGTTGTGGACGGTGCGCTGGTTCTCGACGTGCCGTGGGTGGCCGGGGCGCTGGAACCCGATCAGTACGTCGTCGCCCCCGAGGATCCCGAACGCCTCGCCGACCTGCTCGACCTCCCGCTCGCCAGCACCGAGGCGGCCACGGTGACCAGCGAAGGCGAGTACGCGCCCTGGGCCGAGCTGCCCGCGCTGAGGCTCGTCGCCGATCAGCTCGGCATCCGGCTGCCCGCAGGGGGCGTCCTCGTGCACGACCCGCTGACCGTGTCGATCCAGGGCGCCGAGCACGACGTCCAGTGGTGGTCCGACGACCGCCTGCACGCGGCGGACACGTCCGAAGGACTCGCCCGCGCGTTCGCCTGGGCGGCCGAGCGCTGGCCCGACCGGCACCTCATCACCGCGCTGCTCGACGACCCGTCGCCGCGAACCCTGCTCGCGTAAGCGTCGAAACCTAGAGCCGCTGCGCCGACTTCGAGCCCCGCCGGGCGGCGGCCCGCTGCCAGGCGATGATCGCCAGGCCGACGAACCCGAGCACGAACCCGGACAGCGCCGTCTGCACCCACAGCCCCGAAGTCGTGAAGAAGAGCACCACCAGCGCGACAGCCCAGATCGAGGTGCCTACGATCACCACCGGCGTCAGGTCGGTCAGCTTCTTGGGCAGCTCCGGCGTGTGCCGCAACGAGCCCGTAACCTCCGGTGGATTGCTCGGATCACTCACGAGGTGCAGGGTACTCCGCAGCAGCGAGAGAATGGGCAGGCGAATGGCGGAGCAGGAGACGACCCGCACGGGGACGTCCACACTGGACCGGTTCTTCAAGATCACCGAACGGGGTTCGACCGTGCCGCGCGAGCTGCGCGGCGGCCTGGTCACCTTCGTCACGATGGCTTACATCGTGGTGCTGAACCCGCTGATCATCGGCAGTTTCTCGGCCGACGACGCGGGCGCGCACAAGGACCTCCTCGGCGGCATCCTCCCGGTGTCGAACGTCGCCGCGGTCACCGCGCTCGTCGCCGGCGTCATGACCATCCTGATGGGCCTGGTCGCGAACTACCCGTTCGCCATCGCGACCGGCCTGGGGATCAACAGCCTGGTCGCGGTCACCATCGCCCCGCAGATGACCTGGCCCGAGGCGATGGGCCTGGTCGTCATCGAGGGCGTGATCATCGTCGCGCTCGTGCTCACCGGCTTCCGCACCGCGGTGTTCCGGGCGGTGCCGGCCTCGCTGAAGTCCGCGATCGCCGTCGGCATCGGCGTGTTCATCTGCCTGATCGGGCTGGTCGACGCCGGGTTCGTGCGCCGGCTGCCGGACGACGCGCACACCACCGTCCCGGTCGGCCTCGGCATCAACGGCTCCATCGCCTCCTGGCCGACCGCCGTGTTCGTCGTCGGCCTGCTGATCACCGGCATCCTGGTCGTGCGCAAGGTCAAGGGCGCGATCCTGATCGGCGTGCTGTCCTCGACCGTGCTGGCCATCGTCGTCGAGGCGATCGTCAAGGCCGGGCCGTCGCAGGGCACGAACCCGAAGGGCTGGAACCTCGGCTACCCGGCGCTGCCGGACCAGGTCGTCGGCCTGCCGAACCTCTCGCTGGTGGGTGACGTCTCGTTCGGTGCCTGGACGCGGCTGCCGATCATCACCGTCTGCCTGCTGGTGTTCACGCTGGTCCTGGCCGACTTCTTCGACGCGATGGGCACCATGACCGGCCTCGCGAAGGAGGCCGACCTGCTGCCGAAGGACGGCCAGCTGCCCAACGTCGGCAAGGCGCTGTTCGTCGAGGGCCTCGCGGGCGCGGCCGGCGGCTTCGGCTCGGCCAGCTCGAACACGGTGTTCGTCGAGTCGGCGGCCGGCATCGCCGAGGGCGCGCGGACGGGCCTGGCGAACGTCGTCACCGGCGTGCTGTTCATCGCCGCGATGTTCCTGACGCCGCTCTACCAGGTCGTGCCGGTCGAGGCGGCCGCGCCGGCGCTGGTCGTGGTCGGCGCGATGCTGATGGCGCAGGTCCGCGACATCGACTTCACCGACTACTCGATCGCGCTGCCGGCGTTCCTGACCATCGTCGTCATGCCGTTCACGTACTCGATCGCGAACGGCATCGGCGCCGGCTTCGTCAGCTACGTCGTGATCCGCGCGGCGACCGGCAAGGCCCGCCAGGTGCACCCGCTGATGTGGGTGATCGCGGTGGCGTTCGTCGCGTACTTCGCGGTCGGGCCGCTCCAGGCGGCGTTCAAGTGATCAGCCCCTGATCTTCAGGGCTTCGTCGAGGACACCCCGGCTGCGCTCGAACTCGGCGGCCGGGGCCTCGAACCGGACCGTCACCAGGGCGTCACCGGCGCCGAGACCGACGACGGTCACTCGGCGCGGCACACCATCGCGTTCGTAGGTGTAATCCCACTCCGCGGCGTCGCGGTCGGCGATGGGGGCGTGCTCGGCGACCGTGCCCCCTTGCCGGCCGGCCACGGCCTGGAGCCCGCTCAGCGCGTCTTCCTGCGTGATCGGCACCCGATCGGTCTCGAGCAGGAGGTCGCCCTGGCGGTAGCTCGCGCGCTCCTTGTCGCGGCTCACGGCCCAGGACGACGGCACCGGGATCTCGATCGCCGAGCCGGGACCGTCCGCGTCCGGGAGCCGGTAGACCTCCAGCTTGCCCGGAGTGATCGACGGTGACGGCGGCGGTGCGGCCGCCGGAGGGTCGTCGCCACCCCAGAGCAGCGCCACGACGACGGCCACGAGCGCCGCGCCGACCACGGCCGAGCCCACCAGCTTCCTGTTCATCCGACCCCCAGGTTCGTTCCCCCGAAGAGGACGCGCGGAGGTGTTCCAGGTTGCGGGTTGACGGAGATCACCCGCGCGGCCGAAGTTTCGTAAGGTATGCTAACTATATGTCCGGCGACACGCACGAACGCTCCTTGGCGAGCCGTCTGCGTCTCGCGGTGGTCCGGCTCAACCGCCGGCTGCGGGCACAGCGCGTCGGGGACGACCTCACGCTGACTCAGGTCGCCGCGCTGTCCACCCTGCACAAGTGCGGTGCGCTGACCCCGGGTCAGCTCGCCGCGAAGGAAGGCGTCCAGCCGCCCTCGATGACGAGGGTGATCGCCGCGCTCGAGGAGATGAAGTTCGTCGAGCGGCGCCCGCACCCGACCGATGGCCGGCAGGCCATCGTCGAGCTGTCCGAGAGCGGACTGGCCTACGTGCAGAAGGCCATCTCCGTGCGGGAGGCGTGGCTGGACAGGCAGTTGGCTGAACTCGGCGACGAAGAGCTCGAAGTGCTCTCGAAAGCCGCCGAAATCATAGACAGGATGGCGGGGAACTAACCACGGTGACGGCCACGGGTAGCGAAACGAAGCGTTCGATCGAGACCTCTGCTACCCGGGACACGGCGCCACCGCCGTCCGCCTCGCCACCATCCCAGCGTTCGGAACCACAGCGCGGCAGCATGTTCGCCTCCCTGCGGATCCGCAACTACCGGCTCTTCTTCACCGGTCAGGTCATCTCGAACGTCGGCACCTGGATGCAGCGCATCGCCCAGGACTGGCTGGTGTTCACCCTCAGCGGCAACAACCCGATCGCCCTCGGCGTCGCGGTCGCGCTGCAGTTCGCGCCGACCCTGTTCCTCTCGCTGTGGGCCGGCGTCCTCGCCGACCGCGTCGACAAGCGGCGGCTGCTGACCTGGATCCAGGTCGCGGCGTGTTCGCAGGCCGTGGTGCTCGGTGTCCTCGACCTGACCGGGCTCGTGACGCTGTGGCAGGTCTACCTCCTGTGCTTCACGCTCGGCATCACGGCGTCGCTCGAAGTGCCGACGCGGCAGTCGTTCGTCGCCGAAATGGTCGGCCGCGACCAGATCGCCAACGCGGTCGCGCTGAACTCGTCGATCTTCAACATGGCGCGGATCGTCGGGCCGGCGATCGCCGGGTTCGCGATCACGTGGATCGGCACCGGCTGGCTGTTCATCGCCAACGCGGCCAGCACGGTCGCGGTGATCACCGGGCTGGTCCTGATGAACCCGGACAAGCTGTTCCGCGTCGCGGCGGTGCCGCGCGAGAAGGGACAGCTGGCCGAAGGCCTGCGGTACGTCCGGCGGCGCTCGGACCTGATGACGGTGATGGTGCTGGTGCTGTTCGTCAGCACGTTCGGCATCACGTACTTCAGCTCCCTCCCGATCGTCGCGGCGAACGTCTTCCACACCGCGGCCGACGGCTACGGCCTCCTGTCGACCCTGGTCGCGGTGGGCACGTTCACCGGCGCGATCATGTCGGCCCGCCGCGGCACGAAGGGCCGGCCGCGGGTGCGGCTGATGCTGGTGTCCGCCTTCTTCCTCGGTGTGTTCGAGCTGATCACGGCGTTCATGCCGACGTACCTGACGTTCGGCCTCGGCCTGATCCCGCTCGGCTTCGCCACGATGACGTTCCTCAACACGGCGAACGCGCTGGTGCAGACGTCGGTCAGCCCCGAGATGCGCGGCCGTGTGATGGGGCTGTACGTGCTGGTGCTCATCGGCGGCAACCCGATCGGCGGCCCGATGGTCGGGTGGATGGCGCAGGCGTTCGGCGGGCGGTCTCCGTTCTACATCGGCGGGGCGGTTTCGGCGGTGGCCGCGGTCGTGTGCGCGGTGGTGCTGATCCGGCGTGGCGGGGTGTCGTGGCCGGTTCAGCGGGGGTTCGGGCTTCGGGTGCTCAAGCGCACGAAGGTCTGACCGGGCGTATCGGTTCGTGTTCACGGCGTGACCGTATCGGCGCGCACCGACAAAAAATGGTGGTCCGGATCCGGGTCTCACTCGAACGAGTGAGATCGGGGTCTCCCCAGGGAGCCTCTTGCTTCAAGATATGAGGTTAGGCTAACCTCATACACGTCCGCTTCGTGGTGGGAGCGGCAGTCAGTTCGGGAACGGACGGAGCCCCGGCCCTGGGAACCCCAGGCCGGGGCTTCGTTCACTTCACGGGCAGTGTCGGGCTGAGCGCCCCGCTCGTCAAGGGACTCTCACCCGGTGGCGTCGGCAGGCGCGTCAGCGGGAGGCTGAAGTAGACGCGGTAGGCCATGCGCATCGCGGCTTCGGACGGCAGCACGACCTCGTGCCGGACGCCGTCGACCGTCTCGATCAGCCGGTTGCCCGACAGCGTCACGCGGCCCTGGGACGTCGGGCGGGAGCACGTCAGGGACTTCGTGAAGTGGGACTCCGGGGACGTCGTCTGCCACCAGGCCATCGTGACGAAGTCCGAGAGGGGCCGCGGCCGGCGCTCCAAGCGGTACTGCGGCTTGCCCTCCAGCACCACGTCGACGTCGCCGTGGGGAGCGTCCAGGAGCAGGAACTCACCGTCCGGATCGGACTGGGCGTCCACGCCGGACAGTCGCAGCGGGTGGCGGGAGAAGCGGCCGAAGCCGACGTCGACCAGCCACGGCTCGTCCAGGGAAACGATGATCGCCGCGTGGTCCAGGGGCGGGCCGAGGGTGCCGTCCGGGCGGAAGACCTGCGCCGCGTGCAGCGAAGCCGGATAGCCGAGTTCGCGCAGCAGGGCCGCGAAGAGGCCGTTGAGCTCGTAGCAGAAGCCGCCCCGGCGACGTTCCACGATCTTGTCCGCCAGCGCTTCTTCGTCCAGCACGACCGGCTCGCCGAGGTGGATGCTCAGGTTCTCGAACGGGACCGTGGCCAGGTGGCGTTCCTGAAGGTGGCGCAGGGTCGCCAGGTCGGCCGCGGCGGGCCACGCTACACCGAGGCGGGCCAGATACGCGTCAACGTCCATGCCGCCACTCTCACACCTCGACCGCACTCCAGGTCAAGCGATTTCACCGCCGACGAAAAAACGGGGCCCTCCCGTGCGGGAGGACCCCGTTTTGCGACCGGTGCTCAGCCGAGCAGCAGGCCGTTGCCGCCGGCGACGGCGTTGTCGAAGCGCTTGCTGATCTCGGCCCAGTTGAAGATGTTCCACAGGGCCTCGACGTACTTCGGCTTCACGTTCTTGTAGTCCAGGTAGAACGCGTGCTCCCAGACGTCGACCAGCAGGATCGGCACGGTCGGCAGAATCAGGTTGTTGTGGTGGTCGCGCAGCTGCTGGGTGATCAGCGTCTTGCCGATCGGGTCCCAGGAGAGCGCGCCCCAGCCGTTGCCCTGGATCGTGGTCGACACGGCGGTGAACTGCGCCTTGAACTTGTCGAAGGAGCCGAACGCCTCGTCGATCGCCGCGGCCAGCTCGCCGGTCGGCTTGTCGCCGCCTTCCGGCGACAGGATCTTCCACCACACGACGTGGTTGGCGTGGCCGGCCAGGTTGAAGGCCAGCGTCGTCTCGAGGCCGACGATGCCGCCGAAGTCACCGGCGTCGCGGGCTTCCGCGATCTTGTCGAGCGTGTCGTTCGCGCCCTTGACGTAGGTCGCGTGGTGCTTGCTGTGGTGCAGCTCGTTGATCTCGCCGGAGATGTGCGGCGCCAGTGCGCTGTAGTCGTAGTCGAGATCGGGGAGCTCGTAGCGGGCCATTGGCCCTCCTTCTGTCTTCGACACAAGATTCCGGTATCGAACCTAGTAGCACACGCCCCTCCGCGGCGAGCGGGGGCGCGTGGCCGTCACTGCGTGAGACGGCGGCTCTTCAAGTGGCGTACCCGAGGGTCCGGCACCCGAAACCGAGCCTGCTACCTGGACCTAACTGGAGGTCAACGAGCTGTGAGAACGGTCATTCAGGCGCGGAACTCGTCCAGCCGCGAAGCCAGCTCGTCGAACACCGCGACGTTGCACTCGAACGCCACCAGCGTCTCGTCGATCACGCGAGCGCGTTCGGCGTCGTCCCACGGCGCGTTGTCCAGCTTCGCGCGGTACCGGTCGCGGAAGCGGGGCGCGCTGCCGATGCCCTCGAAGTGGTAGAAGAGCGTGCCCGCGTCGGCGACGTCGTACTTCTTCTCCAGGAGGCGCCGGATCGCCTGGCCGCCCGCGATGTCGCCCAGGTAGCGCGTGTAGTGGTGCGCCACGTACCCGCCCGCCCACGAAGACGCTTCGCCGACGCGCGCGACGTACGCCTGCGTCGAAGCCAGCGGCGAGATCGCCGAGCGCCAGTCCGGGCCGACCAGGTGCGCCAGGTCGCGTTCCAGGTGGGGCAGCCGGCGCAGCTCGTCGACGACGAACTCGCCGCCGACCGGGTCGGCCGCCATGCGGTCGCTCGCCGCTTCGATCGCGCCGTAGATGAAGTAGTACTGGATCGCGAGCTGCGTGTAGCCCTCCTGCGTCAGCTCGCCGCCGAGCAGGGCGCGCATGTACGTCGAGTAGTTCGCCTTTTCGTGCACCTGGAGCGTCGACGCGCGCAGGGTCGCCGAGAACGGGCGAGCGTCCGTGGTCACCGACATGGGGGAGCCTCCCGGCGATCGATCTGACACGCTGTCAGAAAGAGCGTAAGGCATATTGTCGGGTTAGGCTACCCTAAATTCGACGCTCCGACGGCTCGCAGCACGAACCGCACCGCGGTCTCGACGACGTCTTCCAGCTGCTCGGGCGGCCCGTCGACCAGCGTCCGGTTGCCCAGCGCGGCGGTGATCATCGGGATCAGGACGTCCGGGTCCTCGGCCGGCCAGCGTCCCAGATCGACGCCGCCGGCCAGGATCGCGCGCAGGCGGTCGGTGATCGGGTCGGCGTGCGCGCTGATCCGCCGGTACGCCGCGGGCGCCAGCGCCGACGCGAGCGCCGTGCCCGGCGGCATGTGGTACTCGGCCAGCACGCGCAACTGCAGCCGGACGAACGTGGCGAGCTGGTCGACCGGGTCGGCGTGGGCTTCGACGGCTTCGGTCAGCCGCGTGACGTACCGGGCCGCTTCGTCCTCGACGAACGCGACGAGCAGGCTTTCCTTGTCCGGGAAGTGGTTGTACAGCGCGGTCCGGCCCACCCCGGCCGCCGCGGCGACGCCGGCGAGCGTGATCGCGTCGAAGCCGCGTTCGTAGAGCTGGGCGCGCAGGACTTCGAAGACGCGCGTCCGCACCTCGCGCCGGTGCGCCTCGAGCGACTCACCGAGAATCTTCGGCATCGGCCCAGGCTAGCCCTCAGTCGCTCACCTGCCAGGTGTGCACCGGCTCGCCGGACTCCGACAGCTCCAGGTAGCGCCCGAGCATCCGGCTCAGCGCCGCCTCGCGGTCGAGCCCGCGTTCCTGCGCGCGCTGGACGTAGTCGCGCTGCCAGGTCGCCCCGGTCCGCCGCGCGAGGCAGCGGCGCTCGACGATCCCGAGGTAGCGCTCGCGGGCCTCGTCGGAGACGTCGGAGCGGCGCAGGCCCTCGTGGGCGAGCGGGAGCAGCACGCGCAGCGCCAGCTCGTCCGGCGGGATCCAGCCGATGCCCGGCCAGTACAGCTGCGCTTCGAAGCCGCGGCGCGCGCCGGCGTAGAGGTTTTCCTCCGCCGCCTGGAAGGACATCTGGCTCCACACCGGGCGTTCCGCCTCGGCGAGCGCGCGCTGGGCGCCGTAGAAGAACGCCGCGTTCGCCACGGTGTCGACGACCGTCGGCCCGGCCGGCAGCACGCGGTTCTCCACGCGCAGGTGCGGCAGGCCGTCGACGACGTCGTACACCGGGCGGTTCCAGCGCCAGATGGTGCCGTTGTGCATGCGCAGTTCGGTGAGCTTGGGCGCCTGTCCCGCGTCGAGCGCCTCGATCGGGTCTTCGGCGTCGGTTTCCGGGAGCAGGCCGGGGAAATAGCGGACGTTCTCCTCGAACAGGTCGAAGATCGACGTGATCCAGCGCTCGCCGAACCACACGCGCGGCCGCACGCCCTGGTTCTTCAGCTCCTCCGGCCGGGTGTCGGTCGCCTGCAGGAACAGCGGGATCCGCGTCTCGTGCCAGAGCGCTTTCCCCAGCAGGAACGGCGAATTCGACGCGAGCGCGATCTGCGGCCCGGCCAGGCACTGCGCCGCGTTCCAGTGCGCCGCGAACTCCTCGGGCGCGACCTGGAGGTGCAGTTGCACGCTGGTGCAGGCGGCCTCCGGCAGGATCGACTCCGCGTAGCTGCGCAGCCGCTCGGGCTGCTGACCCGGCAGCGGCGCGCCTTCCATCGCGAGCACCGTGCGTTCGCCGCGCGCGGCGAAGATCTGGTCGTTCAACGTCGCGTAGCGGGCCTTGTTGGTGAGCCACTTCTGGTCGAAGTGCTCGTGCTTCAACGTCGGCAGGATGCCGATCATCGCCAGCGACGACCCGGTGTCGCGGGCCTTCGACGCCGCGGTGGCGAGGTACGCGCGGAGGTCGTCTTCGAGCTGCAGGGCCGAATCGCCGGCGAGCGGCCGCGGCGGCACGTTCAGCTCGATGTTGTGCTGGCTCAGCTCGGTGGTGAACGACGGGTCGTCGAGCGCCTCCAGCACCGCGGCGTTCGTCATCGACGGGCGCAGTTCGCGGTCGACCAGGTTCAGCTCGACCTCGAGGCCGATGTTCTTGCGGGGGAACGAAAAACTGCCGTCGGTGAGCATGCGGGCCAAGGTGTCCAGGCATCGCTGCACCTTGCGGCGGTACCGCCCGCGGTCCAGCGTGTTGAACGATTGAGCCGCGAGGTCCATCCCCATGACCATCCCTGCTTCGTGCGTCGGCGTGGAACTAGGACATGTTTCAGGTCCCGGCGGACAACCGTTTCACAGGCGATGCAACCCGTGCTAGCGGCCAAACTGGTGCTCTCCGTCACGGGGGGTTAACCGACAGCAAAATACCCCCGTTCGTACCACGGACCACGGGACGTTCGGACCAGTGAAGCGCCCGGCAAGCGGGTGACAGACTGGGCGGATGGGCCTGATCCACATCACCGGCCGCGAAGACCCCAGGGTCGACGATTTCCGGCACCTGTCCACAGCGGACCGCCGTCCGGACCGCCCGGGTGGCAAGGGACTCGTCATCGCCGAAGGCACCGTCGTGGTGTCCCGGCTGCTGGCGTCCCGGTACCCGGTACGGGCTTTGCTGGGCGTCGAACGGCGGTTCGCCGAGCTGGCGGACGATCTCGCCGGGACCGGCGTGCCCCAGTACGCGGCTTCCGCGGAGACGATGGCCGACGTCGTCGGATTCCACCTCAACCGCGGGATCCTCGCCGTCGCGGACCGGCCGCCACCCCTGACGGTTTCCGAAGTCGTCGCGGACGCCGGCACGATCGCCGTGCTCGAAGGCGTTGGCGACCACGAAAACCTCGGCGCCCTCTTCCGCAACGCGGCCGCGCTCGGCGTCGGCGGCGTGCTGCTCGGACCCGGCTGTTCCGACCCGCTGTACCGGCGCAGCGTGCGCGTGTCGATGGGCCACGTCCTGCGCGTGCCGTTCGGGCACCTCACGGACTGGCCGGGCGGGCTCGACGACCTGAAGGCGCGCGGGTTCGCCGTCGCCGCGTTCACGCCGCGGCCGGGCTCGGTCCCGCTGCGCGAGCTGCGGGCGCACGTGCCCGGGCGGGTCGCGCTGCTGTTCGGCGCGGAAGGCCCCGGACTGACCGGAACGGCGCTGGCGGCGGCTGATCACGCGGTCCGGATACCCATGCCGGCCGGAGTCGACTCCCTCAACATCGCGACGGCCGCCGCCGTGGCCTTCTACGAACTGGCGCGGGCCGACTAAGGTTCTGGTCTCGGAACGAGCGGGCGGCGCGAAAGGACACCATGGAGCTGCGGATCCGCGGTGAGCGCGCGGTGCTGGCCGGACCCGGCGGGGAGCAGGCGCGCGAAGTCGACCCGCACAAGCTCGCGATCGGGGCGGACCTCGCGCAGGCCTTGCACGAGTGGGCCCGCGTCGCGTCCGCGATCTCCGCCGACTCCGGCGCCGAAGCGGGCGCGGTCGTCTCGCAGCGCGGCCGTCAGCTGGCCGCCCGGCTCGCGTCGGTGATGGGCACGACCGTGCGGTTCGTGGACCCGGTGACGGGCGTCGACACGGTCGTCGAACCGGCCCCGCGCGCCGATGCTCCCGGGCACCGGCTCGTCCGGTCGGTGCTCGGCCCGGCCGGCCCGCCCGGGGAGCCGACGCCGTGGCTGACCGGGCTGACCGTCTCGGCGTTCATCGCGGCGGTGGTCGTGGTGGCCATGCTGGCGCTGGCCTCGACCCTGGTCCGCCAGACCAGTGGCTGGCTGGCCCTCGCGGGGTCGGTCATCGTGACGGCCGGGATCACGCCGTCGCTGTGGCTGATCCGCCGCACCCCGATCCTGCGCTGGGTCGCGTACGGCGCGGCGGCCGGCGTCGTGATCGCGTGGATCGGCGTGCTGGTGATCGTCTTCTAGCGGGACGTAACCTGACGGGCATGCGGCAGCTCGACGCGTTGCGGAAGCTGTGCCTGGCCCTGCCCGAAGCGACCGAGCGGCTCAGCCACGGGTCGCCGGCGTGGTTCGTGCGCGGCAAGAAGACGTTCGTCATGTTCGCTGACGACCACCACGGCGACGGCAGGCTCGCCTTCTGGTGCCCGGCGCCGCCCGGGGCGCAGGAGGAGCTGGTGCGCACCGAGCCCGGGCGCTTCTTCCGGCCGGCGTACGTCGGGCACCGCGGCTGGCTGGGCGTGCGGCTGGACGTCGACGTCGACTGGGGCGAGATCGACCGGATCGTGCGGGAGGCCTACCGGCAGGTGGCCCCGAAGACGCTCGCGGCGCTGGTGGCTTGGGTCTAGCCGCGCTGCGAGCGGACCCCGAGCAGCACGTCCTCCCAGGACGGCACGATCGGGTGGTTCTTCTTGGCCTTCGGCCGCGGCTGGTCGGCGGCGGTGTCTTCCTCGGGATCCGCCGGGACGCGGGGGATCTCGCGGGTGTCGTCGTCCGGGTCCGGCTCGGCGGCCGGCAGCTCGGCGTGCTCCTGCGGCGGCACCGAGTCCAGCGTCGGCTGGAACTCCGCGTCGCGGGCCGGGTCGAGGGCTCGGACCGTGCGGGGCGCGCGGTAGGCGTTCGGGTCGAGCAGGACCTCGGCGTTCTCGTCGAGCGCCATGACCGTGCCGCCGTGCGCGCCGGGCGAGAACGCCCAGTGCGCGCGGTTGTCCGACCGGCCGGCCTTCCACTGCAGCACGACGACCCAGCGGCCGTCGTCGCCCTTCCAGGAATCCCAGGTGGCCTGCGAGTAGTCGTGCCCGCGGACGCCGAAGCCGTACGCGACGACCTCGCCGAGCGTCTGCACGTCGGGGCCGTCCTCGCGGACGGGGTGCGCGCTCTGCGCGAGCTCGGCGGTCCGGGACCGCTCGAGGAGGACGGGGTAGGCGTAGCGCTCGACGCGCTGCTCGGAGATACCGGCGCCGCTCGCCACTTGCTGGACTGATTCGCCGGCGCGGATTCGCGCCTGGATCTCGCGTGGCCGCATCTGGCTCTCCAACTCGATTTCGATCTGACCGAGGCGGGTGAGGTCACCCCGCGCCGCCGCGCGCAGTCTTTCATCGGCCGGGAGGAGGAAGCGCGTACCGCTCGCCGAGTCTTCGCACACGATGGACTTACCGTCCTCGTGCAACCCGACCACTTGCAGCGTGCGCATTGTTCGCCTTCCCCGATGCTTCACCGTTGTGGGTGCCCACGTTAGAACGGCGCGTCGGCTTGACGTGCGAGGCGCGCCGAGTCCGCACCGAACTGCCCGCTGTTCACTTCGCGACGTCCGCATCATGGATCACCCAGGTCGGCGGCCACCGGGTGACACGCCGGACACGGTCAGTCACGATCGAGTGGATCAAGAGGCGGTCCGGCCGCCCGTGGCCGGGTGGGGCTGGTGGGGCTGGTGGAGCTGGTGGAGCTGGTGTGACGTTCGTGGAGTGCGCCGTGAACGACCCTTTTTGTCGCTCGGCGAGCCGCGCTGAGACGAGCACGTGCCGTCACAGCGGCAGGCGGGCCGTCACCGTCAGCCCGCCCCGGCGGCCCGGCTGGGCCTCCGCGTAACCGCCGTGGGCCTGGGCCACCGACCGCACGATCGACAACCCCAGCCCCGCGTTCCGCGTGTCGCCGGTCCGCTCCGAACCGACCCGGCGGAACGGCTCGAACAACGTCGGCACGGCTTCGGGCGGCACCACCGGCCCCGAATTCCGGACCTCCAGGGCCGGATCCCCGCGCACCTCGACGTACACCCAGCCACCGGATGCGTTGTACGTGATCGCGTTGACCACCAGGTTCGTCACCAGCCGCTCGAGCAGCACCGGGTCGCCCGCCACCGTGCGCGGCCGCAGGCGCGTCTCCACCGTCACCCCGGCCGACGACGCCGCGGAAGCCGTCGCCCGGACCACCGACGCGACCACCTCGTCGAGGCGGACCGGGGCGCGCGCGGTGAGCCCGCGGTCGCTGCGGGCCAGGACCAGCAAACCCTCGATCATCCGCTCGCTGCGCTCGTTCGTGTGCAGCAGGTGGGTGCCGAGCTTCTCGAGCTCCGGTGCCACTTCGGGGTCGGCCATCGCCACCTCGATCAGCGTCCGCTGCACCGCCAGGGGCGTCCGCAGCTCGTGGGACGCGTTCGCGACGAACCGCTTCTGGCTGTCGAACGACTCCGCGAGCCGGTCGAGCATGCCGTCGAACGTGTCCGCCAGCTCCTTCAGCTCGTCGGGCGGCCCCTCCAGGTTGATCCGCCGGTCGAGCTTGCCCGCCTCCAGCCGCCGCGCCGCCGACGTGATGTCGTGCAGCGGACGCAGCGCCCGGCCCGCCATCAGCCAGCCGAACAGCACGGCCAACGCGGCCGTCGCCACCAGCGCGATCGCCGAGCCGACGACCAGCGTGGACAGCGTCGAGGAGCGGTATTCGTCGAGTGAGCCGCTGACCAGCCGCATCGCGACGCCTGCCGCGGGCACCGTCTCCGCCGGGACGCCGTAGGTCAGGTCGGCCGAGCCGACCGTCGACAAGGCGACCCGGGCCGGGTCCGGCAGCGTGCTCTGCACCAGCAGGTAGTTGATCACCACGAGCACCAGCCCGGCGAGCAGGAACAGCGCGCCGTACCAGGCGGTGAGCTTCGCGCGGACCGAGAAGCCGTTCACGGCGTGCCGAACCGGTAGCCGGCGCCGGGCACGGTCTCGATCACCGGGGGGTCGCCGAGCTTGCGGCGCAACGTCATCATCGCGACACGCACCGCGTTCGTGAACGGGTCCGCGTGCTCGTCCCACGCCTTCTCCAGCAGGTCCTCGGCGCTGACCACCGCGCCTTCCGCCCGCATGAGCACCTCGAGCACGGCGAACTCCTTCGGCGAGAGCAGCAGGAACCGGCCGTCGCGCGCGGCCTGGTGACGGGGCAGGTCGAGCACGACGCCGTCGCGCTCCAGCACCGGCGGCAACGCGGGCCGGGCGCGCCGCGACAGCGCCTGGACCCGGGCGACCAGCTCGGCGAAGGCGAACGGCTTCGTCAGGTAGTCGTCGGCGCCGAGGCCCAGGCCCGCGACGCGGTCGGTGACGTCGGCGGCCGCCGTCAGCATCAGCACGCGGGCCTCGCCGCCCGCCCGGACCACCGCGGCGCACACGGCGTCGCCGTGCACCTTCGGCAGGTCGCGGTCGAGGACCACGACGTCGTAGCCGTGCACGCCGACCCGCTCCAGGGCCTGCTCGCCGTCGTAGCAGACGTCGACGGCCATCGAAAACCGCCGCAACCCCTCCGCCACGGAGTCGGCCAGCAGCCGTTCGTCCTCCACCACCAGCACGCGCACCCGCCCAGTCTGCGCAGGGAGGCCATAAGGACCGCATAAGCGACGTCGCTTAGCGCGCCCGAACCCCCCGATCCGTAGACCTGGCTCCCATCCGGACGAAAGGAGCGAGCCATGCGGACACGGATCGTCGTCGCGGCGCTCGGGGCGGCCCTGCTGCTCGGGGGCTGCGGCGCCAAGGGGGACGACGGCGACAAGGTCGCGTCGATCTCGACGCCGCCGAAGTCAGGCGGCCCCACGGCCGCGGACACCAGCGGCAAGAGCGACGAGGACAAGATGCGCGACTTCGCCAAGTGCATGCGCGAGCACGGCGTCGACATGCCCGACCCCAAGCCGGCCGGTGACGGCGGTGGCATGGCGATCACCCTGGGCGGTGACGGCGCCGACGCGTCGAAGATCGAGACCGCGCAGAAGGCGTGCAAGAGCCTCATGCCCAACGGTGGCGAGATGAAGCCGCCGAGCGCCGAGGAGCTCGACAAGATGCGCAAGGACGCCAAGTGCATGCGCGACCACGGCATCGACATGCCCGACCCCGATCCGAGCGGCAAGGGCGCGACGCGGATCGGCGGGCCGGGCGACGACCCGAAGAAGTTCGAAGCCGCCGCGAAGGCGTGCGGGCTCGGCATGACCATGCACTCCGAGGCGGCGAAGTGAGCGAAGTGACCCACCTCAAGCCCCGGCGCCGCGGCCGGACGCGCTGGTTCATCGCCGGCGCGGTCCTCGTCGTGGTGCTCGGCACCAGCTCCGTCGTGATCCTGACGCGCGTGTCGAGTGCGACGCCGATCAAGGAGGCCACGCCGCCCTCGGTCGAGACGGCCGAGGTCGTCAAGACCGACCTCAGCGAGGAGGAGGAAGCGGACGGCACTCTCGGCTACGGCGACGAGGAGAGCGTCCAGGGCCGCAAGCCCGGCACGATCACGTCGCTGCCGGCGGCCGGTGCCACGATCACCCGCTGCAAGCCGGTGTACGGAGTGGACGCGAAGCCGGTGCCGCTGTTCGTCGGCACGCTGCCCTTCTACCGCGACCTCGCCGCCGGCGCGGATGACGGCGCCGACGTCAAGCAGCTGGAGGAGAACCTCAAGGCGTGCGGGTTCGGCGGCTTCGGTACGCCGGACAAGAAGTTCACGTCGGCGACGGCGGCCGCGCTGAAGAAGTGGCAGAAGTCGCTGGGGCTGGACCAGACCGGCGCGTTCGGCCAGGGCGACGTCGTGCTCGCGGCCGGCGACGTCCGCGTGTCGGCGCTGGCGGCGAAGCCCGGTTCGCCGGCCCAGGGCGAAGTGCTCAAGACGACCGGGACCGTCCGCTCGGTGCAGGTGAAGCTCGACGCGGCGAAGCAGGATCTCGCGCAGCAGGGCGCGAAGGCGTCCGTGACGATCAACGGGAAGACGACGCAGGGCACGATCACCGACGTCGGGCGCACCGCCGTCGAGGGCAAGGACGCGGCGGGCCAGGACGACGGCAAGCCCAAGATCACCGTGAGCGTCCGGCTCGACGACCCCGCCGTCGCCGGCTCGCTCGACTCGGCGCCGGCGACCGTCCGGTTCACCAAGGACGTCCACCAGGGCGTGCTCGCGGTCCCGGTCGGCTCGCTGCTCGCGCTCGCCGAAGGCGGTTACGCGGTCGAGGTCGACGAGAACGGGCAGCGGCGGCTCGTGGCCGTCCAAACCGGACTGTTCAGCGGCGGCAAGGTCGAGGTCACCGGCACCGGCCTGAGCGCCGGCATGCGGGTGGTGACGACGTCGTGACGCCCGTGCTGCGCGTCCACGAGGTCACGCGCACCTACCCCGGCGGGGTCGCCGCGCTCGACGGCGTCTCGCTTGCGTTGGAGGACGGCGAAATGGTGGCGATCGTCGGGCCGTCGGGGTCCGGCAAGTCCACCCTGCTGCACCTGATGGGCACGCTCGACCGGCCGTCGTCGGGGCGGATCGAGCTGCACGGCCACGACGTCGCCGCGCTCCCGGACCGCAAGGTCTCGGCGTTGCGGTCGCGCTGGATCGGGTTCGTGTTCCAGCAGTTCTTCCTCGACGAAGGGATGAGTGCGGTGGACAACGTGTGCACCGGGCTGCTCTACGCCGGGGTGCCGCGGCGACGGCGTCGCGAGCGGGCCCTGGCCGCGCTCGACCGCGTCAAGCTGGGGCACCGGGCGTGGCACCGGCCCGGGGAGCTCTCCGGCGGGGAACGCCAGCGCGTCGCGATCGCGCGGGCGGTGGTCAACGACCCGTCGATCCTGCTGGCCGACGAGCCGACCGGCAACCTTGACACCGGCACCGGCGCGTCCGTGCTCGCGCTGCTGGGCGAGCTGTCCTCCGGCGGCACCACGATCGTCGTGATCACCCACGACCGGGAGATCGCCGCCGGCATGCCACGCCGGATCGAGCTGCTCGACGGCCGGCTGCGGCTGGACACCGGCCTGGTGGGTGCGCGATGACCTTGGTGACGTTGCCGGAACCCGCCCGGCTCAAGCCGCCGGACGTCGTCGCGCTCGGTGCCCACGGCATGCGCACGCGGCCGGTGCGCGCGGTGCTTTCCGCGCTGGGCATCGCGATCGGCGTCGCGGCGATGGTCGCGGTGCTGGCGATCCCGGCGTCGGGCGCGCAGGCCCTCCACGACCGGCTGGCCGCGCTCGGCACGAACCTGCTCACCGCCGGGCCGGGGCAGACGCTGTTCGGGGACGACGCGACCCTGCCCGGCGACGCGATCCCGATGGCCAAGCGGATCGGGCCGGTTGAGGCGGCGAGCGGCACGGGGAACACGTCGGCGAGCGTGCGGCGCAGCGACAAGATCGCGCCGGACGAGACGTCCGGGCTCGCCGTGTTCGCCGCCCGGCCGGACCTGCTGGGCGTGCTCGGCGGGCAGGTCCGGGTGGGGGCGTTCCTGGCGTCGGGCAACCAGGACTACCCGGTGACGGTGCTCGGTTCGCAGGCCGCGGCCCGGCTCGGGATCGACCGCGTCGATATCCGGGGCTGCGCCCCGGGCCGGGGGCTCCGCCACCCGGAACCCCCGGAAAGCCCGTGTGACCCGGCGCGGCCGCCGCAGGTGCTGATCGGGACGCAGTGGTTCACGGTGGTCGGGATCCTCGCGCCGATGCCGCTCGCGCCGGAAGTCGAACGGTCGGTGCTGGTCGGCTGGGACGTCGCGAAGCGGCTGCTCGGGTTCGACGGCCATCCGTCCACTGTGTACGTTCGCGCGGATGAGTCCCAAGTGGACGGTGTGCGCTCGGTGCTGGGCGCGACGCTGAACCCGCAGGCGCCGAACGAGGTCGAGGTGCGCCGCCCGTCGGACGCGCTGGCCGCGCAGAAGCTGACGGACACGACCTACAGCGCGCTGTTCCTGGGGCTGGGCGGCGTGGCGTTGCTGGTGGGCGGGGTCGGGGTGGCCAACACGATGGTCATCTCGGTGCTGGAACGGCGGCGTGAGATCGGCCTGCGCCGCGCGCTCGGGGCGACGAAACGCCAGATCCGCGGGCAGTTCCTGGCCGAATCGGTGCTGCTGTCCGGACTCGGCGGGCTCGCGGGCGTGCTGGCCGGGGTGCTGGTGACGGCGGGCTACGCGCTGAGCCAGGGGTGGCCGGCGGTGCTGCCGTGGGCCACGTTGGCCGGCGGAGTCGGCGTGGCGGCCCTGGTGGGGGCGATCGCGGGGGCGTACCCGGCGGTGCGGGCGGCCCGGCTGGCGCCGACGCAGGCGCTGGCCTGACGCGCAAGCGGAGCTGTCACGTGGAAGCTCCGCTTGCGCTACCTCCGAGCGTGCGCAGGGGCAAGAGCGCACGGTGGAAGATCCGCGGCCGCCGTCCGGCGAGTTGAATGGGCGGCCAACCCGAGCGAAAGGGGCGGCCGTGGAGCGGGTCGAGGCGAACCGGCGTGACTTCCTCCGGTGGCTGGCGGTCGCCGGTGCCGGGCTCGCCGCCGCGGGGATCGCGCCCGCGGTGTTCGCCCAGGAGGCCGCCGCGGCCGGCGCGGACGTCGTCGTGGTGCTCGGGGCCACCGTCGTCGACGGCACCGACGGCCCGCCCGCGCCGGACTCGGCGGTCGTGCTGGTCGGCGACCGGATCGCCTGGGCCGGTCCCGCCGCGTACCTGCCGCCCCTGACCGGCGTCCGCGTCGTCGACGGCCGGGGGCGGTACCTCGTGCCCGGGCTGTGGGACCTGCACACGCACGGCCTCGACTACGAGGCGATCTTCCCGCCGCTGTACCTGGCCAACGGCGTCACCGGGATCCGCGAGATGTGGGGCTACGCCGAGAACCGCGCGGCGCGCGACAAGATCGTCCGCGGGGAGCTGGCCGGGCCCCGGGCGGTCATGGGCAGCTCGATCATCGACGGCCCGGTGTCCCTGCTCGGGCCATCCGTGACGAAGGTGGCGACGGCCGACGAGGCCCGGGCGGCCGTCCGGACCGCCGAGGCCGAAGGCGCCGACTTCGTCAAGGTGTACTCGTACCTGGGCGCGGAAGCGTACGACGCGATCGTCGACGAGTGCCGACGCGTGGGGCTGCCGTTCGCCGGGCACTGGCCGTACCGGGTTCCGCAGCCGGCGGCGAGCGACGCGGGCCAGCGCAGCTTCGAACACCTCTTCGGCGTCCCCGCCTACACGTCCGCGCGCCGGGACGAGATCCTCGCGACGCTCGCCGCGACGCCGTTCGACCCGGCGAACCCGCGGGCGTTCTTCGCCTTGGCCCGCGAGCTGGACCGGCAGGCGACGGAGGTCTACAGCCCGTGGCGGGCCCGGGAGTTCTTCGGCCGGCTCGTCCGCAACGGCACCCGGCTGAGCCCGACGATGGTCGTGAACCGGGTGATCTGCTCGCCCGCGGACACCTTCGCGCACGACCCGCGGCTGAAGTACGTGCCACGCGACCTGCGGGACTTCTGGGCCGAGCAGGTGCGGATCCGCACCCCGGTCACCCCGGTGGAGATCGCGCGGCAGGAGGCCTACTTCCACGCGCAGGTCGAGCTGGTCGGCGCGGCGCACCGGGCGGGGGTCGGTCTCCTCGGCGGCACGGACTGCCTGAACCCGTACGTCTTCCCGGGCTTCAGCCTGCACGACGAGCTGGACTACCTGGTCGAAGCCGGCTTGTCGCCGCGCCGGGCGTTGCAGGTGGTGACCCGCGACGCGGCGGCGTTCCTCGGCCGCGCCGCGACGGCGGGCACGATCACCCCCGGCAAGGAGGCGGACCTGGTCCTGCTCGACGCGAACCCGTTGGCGGACATCCGCGCGGTCCGCCGGATCGACACGGTGATCGCGGCGGGGAGGGTATTCGACCGCCCGGCGCTGGACGGGCTGCTGTCCGGCGTGGAGGCGGCGGCGGGTGCGGGGGTGAACGCCAGGTCAGTGGGCTTGCCGGTGCACAGCTGCTGCTGAGCGCCCGGTAATCTCGGCCGGTCGGAGGCCGGCTGAGTGGGGGTAATGCGTGTCGGGGTGGTCGGGGCGGAAGCTCCTGGCGGGGCTCGCCGTGCTCGAGGTCGCCGCCGTCGTGCTCGTCCTCCTGCTCAAGCGGTTCGACGGCCTGGACCTCGAGGTCTACCTCGGTGGCGCCAAGGCGCTGGCCGAACACGGCTCGCCCTACGACGCCTGGGTGCCGACCACCCACCAGATCCTGCTGCCGTTCACCTACACGCCCTTCGCCGCGGCCGTGTTCCTGCCCGGCACGCTGCTGCCCTTCGCCGCGACGATGAAGCTGGTCAGCATCGCCTCGATCGTCGCGACCGGGGTCGTCGCCTACCTCTACGTCGCGACGCTCAACGGCTCGCTCACCGACTCCTCGAAGGTCACCGGCCGCGCCGCCGCCGCTCTCGTCGCCATCGGGGCGCAGCTCGCCGGAGCCCTGCTCGAGCCCGTGCGCTCGACGCTCGGCTTCGGGCAGATCAACGCCCTGCTCATGGTCCTGGTCGTGCTCGACGTCCTGCTCCCCGGCGAGCGCAAGCGGACCAAGGGCCTGCTCATCGGGATCGCCGCGGCGATCAAGCTGACCCCGGCCGTCTTCGTCGTCTACTTCCTGGTCCGCCGCGACTTCCGCTCGGCCGCGCGCGTCGTCGGCGGGTTCCTCGCGGCGGGCGCGCTGCTGTGGCTGGTGCGGCCGTCGGCGTCCTTCACCTACTGGACGAAGCTCGTCTTCGACGCGGGCCGCATCGGCGGCGTCGACTACGTCGGCAACCAGTCGCTGCGCGGGCTGGTGACGCGGCTGGGGCTGCCGGAGACCGCCGGGAACGTCGTGTGGCTGCTGGCCGCGCTCGCCGTGATGGCCCTGGTCGCGGTGGTGATCGTGCGGGCGGGCGAGCCGGTGCTCGCGCTGACCGCGTGCGCGCTCGGCGGGCTGCTCGTGTCGCCGATCTCGTGGACCCACCACTGGACCTGGTGCGTGCCGATCCTGGTCCTGGCCGGCTACTACGGCGTCCGCGCGTGGCGGACCGACCGGGTCGTGACGTGGTGGTCGGGCGCGATCGTCGTGGCCGGGGTCGCGCTGTTCATCTGGGGCCCGATGTGGTTCGCGCCGCGCCCGGCGCCGTCGGCGGGCTGGTGGCTCGCCACCGAGTCCTACGAGCTGTTCGGCCTGGTCCTGCTGCTCCTGGCCGCCTTCGCCGCACCCCGCCTGAAAGCCGTGAAGGCCTCCTTACCGGCTCAAGATGCCGGTAAGGAGGCCTTCACGGACGTCTAGCTCGGCGTTCGATCAGCCCAGGTGTTCGACGACGTACTCGATGCTCTTCGTGAGTTTCGTGATGTCGTCCGGGTCGATGGCCGGGAACAGGCCGACGCGCAGCTGGTTGCGGCCCAGCTTGCGGTACGGCTCGGTGTCGACGATCCCGTTGGCGCGCAGCACCTTCGCCACCGCGGCGGCGTCGACCTCGTCGCTGAAGTCCACCGTGCCGACGACCTGCGAGCGCAGGTCCGGGTCCTTCACGAACGGCGTGGTGTAGCTCGTCTTCTCGGCCCACTCGTACAGCCGCGAGGACGAGTCCTTCGTGCGCGCGGTCGTCCACTCGAGGCCGCCCTGGCCGTTCATCCACTCGATCTGCTCGGCGAGCAGGAAGAGCGTGGCGACGGCCGGGGTGTTGTACGTCTGGTCCTTGCGGGAGTTGTCCAGCGCGGTGGTCAGCGACAGGAACTCCGGGATCCAGCGGTCGCCGCCGCCGATCTCGCCGATCCGCTCGACCGCGGCGGGCGAGGCCAGCGCGATCCACAGGCCGCCGTCCGCGGCGAACGACTTCTGCGGCGCGAAGTAGTAGACGTCGAAGTCCTCGGCCTTGACCGGGAGACCGCCGGCGCCGGAGGTGGCGTCGATCGCGACGAGCGCGTCGCCGCTGCCCTCGGGGCGGCGGACCGGGACGGCGACCCCGGTCGACGTCTCGTTGTGCGCCCAGCCGACCAGGTCCGCGCCGGCTTCGTAGGCGATGTCCGGCGCGCTGCCCGCGTCGGCCTTGACGACGATCGGGTCGGCCAGGAACGGCGCGCCCTTGGTGACACTGGCGAACTTCGAGGAGAACTCGCCGTAGGTGAAGTGCTGCGAGCGCTCGCGGACCAGGCCGAACGCGGCCGCGTCCCAGAACGCCGTGGTGCCGCCGTTGCCCAGGATCACCTCGTAGCCCTCGGGCAGGGAGAACAGCTCGGACAGGCCCGCCCGGACGCGCCCGACGAGGGACTTGACCGGCTTCTGCCGGTGCGACGTGCCGAGGTAGGTGGAGCCGGACTCCGCCAGGGCGCTCAGCTGCTCGGCGCGGACCTTCGACGGTCCGCAGCCGAAGCGGCCGTCGGCCGGCTTGAGGTCTGCGGGGATGGTCAACTCAGCGTCGGTCATGTGGCCAGTCTCTCAGGTCGGGATGCGGCTGGTGAAGGCGGTTCTCAGGTGTCCGCTATGTGGAACAAGGGGTGTTCCGGGCGCCGGGACGCCCGCGCTCGACTGTAGGCGGCTCGTCCGTCCGGCGGCTTCTCGTGGCGGGCCGTGGGGGTAAAAACACGGTTTCCCGGAGGTCCGCACCACCGGTAGCTTCCCGCGATGAGGTGCCTCCGGGTCCCGCTCACCACCCTGGGGGTGTGAGCGGGGCCCGGTGAATCAGCGCCAGCCGTCGACGCCGCCCGGCACCGGCGCGGCCGGGTCGTACGGCGTGCGGGTGAAGATGAACGTCGCGAGGTCCAGGTGCGTGGCGACGCCGTCGGCGCCACGGCCCACTTCGAGCGTCTCGCCGGCGTAGTAGCCGTCGAGGCCGACGTAGGTGTCGCGGCCGGTGGCGCGGAAGCGCGAGCTGCGCCCGGCGCCTTCGGCCGGCGCCAGCAGGAGCAGCCCGTCACCCTGGATCCGCAGGTGGTACGGCGTCGGGCCCCAGTGCCAGAGCCCGGTGAGGGCGAGCAGCGCGGGGTCGACCGCCGACGGCTGCCACTCGGCGGGCAGGCGCGGCTCCAGCTCTTCGGTCGTCGTGATCAGGTCCAGGCAGAGCTGGGTGATGCCGACGCCGGACGTGGAGTTCGTGAGCACGAGCGCGCCGGTCTGCGCGACCGGGTCGACCAGCGTGACGGCGAGGAAGCCGGGCATCGAGCCGGTGTGCCCGGCCAGCCGACGGCCCTGGTAGCGCACGAGCATCAGGCCGAGGCCGAAACCGGTCGTCCAGGCGTCGGTGTCGTCGACGGTGACCATGGTCCGCATCTGCTCGATGGTCTCCGGCGCGAGCACGCCGCCGCCGTGGCCGCCGAGGAACGCCGTCCAGCGGCCGAGGTCGGTGGCGGTGGACCACAGCTGCCCGGCGGGGGCCATCGCGCCGGCGTCGGGGCTCGGCTCCGGCAGGAGGACGTCGGCGAAGGGGTGCACGGCGAAGCCCTGCGCGTGCGCGCCGACCGGGTGCGGGCTGGTGCGGGTCATCCCGAGCGGGCCGAGGACCTCCTCGTCGAGCACGGAGAGCCAGCCCTTGCCCCGGTGGCGCGAGACGAGCTCGCCGAGCACGCCGTAGCCGACGTTCGAGTAGTGGAACTTCGCGCCCGGCCGGTGCTTGGTGGCGCCCTCGGCGAGGCTCCCGGCGAGCGCGTCCCAGTCGGCGCCGGGGGTGCGCTCCCACCAAAGCCCGGGCGACTCCGAGGTCAGGCCAGAGGTGTGCGACAGCAGCTGGGCGACGGTGGCGGCGCCGAAGGGTGTGCCCGGGACGTGCTTTTCCAGGGGGTCGTTGAGGTCGAGCAGGCCTTCGTCGCGCAGCCGCATGACGGCGGTGGCGACGAGGGTCTTGGTGATCGAGCCCAGCCGGTACTGGGTGTCGGTGCCGGGCCGCCGGTCGCCGACGTGCCCGCGGCTCCCGGACCAGACGATCTCGCCGTCCCGCACGACGGCGGCGACGAGCGAGGGAGCGCGGCAGGCCGCCTGTTCGTGGGCGATCCGGCGGAGCAGGGCGTGTTCGGTCGACTCAAGCATGGGGGCATTCTGCCGCGCACGGGCCGGTGGAGCAGGTTCCGGCGCCGGACCTCACACCCGATGCCGGTCAGTTGAGCAGGTTCCTCGACATCGCTGTCGTCACCGCGGCCGTCCGGTCGGACACCCCCAGCTTGCCGAACACCCTAAGCAGGTGCGTCTTCACCGTCGCCTCGCTGATGTGCAGCGCCCGGCCGATGTCGGCGTTCGTGCCGCCCTTCGCGACCAGGCGCAGCACCTCCACCTCGCGCGCGGACAACGACTGCGGTTCCGGGTTGCGCACCCGGTTGACCAGCTTCCCGGCCACCGACGGCGCCAGCACCGTCTCCCCGCGCGAAGCCGCGCGGATCGCGTTCGCCAGCTCCGTGCGCGACGCGTCCTTCAGCAGGTAACCCGACGCCCCCGCCTCGACCGCGCGCAGGATGTCGGCGTCCGTCTCGTACGTCGTCAGCACCACGATCCGCCGGCCCGGCTGCTCGCGCAGGATCCGCTTCGTCGCGCCGACGCCGTCGAGGCCGGGCATCCGCAGGTCCATCAGCACGACGTCCGGCCGGGCGACGCGGTCGAGCGCGACGGCTTCGTCGCCCGAGCCCGCTTCGCCGACCACCGTCAGGTCCGGCTCGGCTTCGAGCATGCCTCGGAGGCCTTCGCGGACGACGGGGTGGTCGTCGACGAGCATGATGCGGATCAAGCCGGCACCTCCAGGGTGAGTTCGGTGCCGCTCGGGCCACTCCGGACGCTCAGTCTGCCACCCACCTGCTCGGCCCGGGACCGCATGCCGCGCAGGCCGAAGCCGCCGGCGCCGTCCGGGTCGAAGCCGACGCCGTCGTCCCGGACGGACAGCCGCACGGCATCGTCCACAACGGACAGACATACCGATACCGACGACGCCGCCGCGTGCCGCCGGACGTTGTTCAGCGCCTCCTGTGCGCCGCGCAGCAGGACGACTTCGCCCGCCATGCCGATCGCCGGAAGCGCACCGTCCACTTCGTACTCGACCGACACGCTCGTCTCGTCGGCGAGCCGGTCGGCCTGACGCCGGATCGCGTCCACGAGGGACCCGGACGCGAGGTCCGCCGGCGCCAGCGCCGCGACCATCGTGCGGGCCTCGGCGAGGTTCTCCCGCGCGGTGCGGGCGGCCAGCTCGACGTGCCGCCGGGCCGCCGCCGGGTCGGTGTCCAATTCGGACTCGATGGCCTCGGCGAGCGTGACGATGCTGGTGAAGCCCTGGGCCAGCGTGTCGTGGATCTCGCGGGCGAGCCGCTCGCGCTCGGCCGCCGTGCCCGCCTCGCGGGAGAGCCGGGAGACCTCGGCCTGGCTCGCTTCGAGCCGGTCGATGAGGTCCGCCCGCGCCCGGCTCTCCTCGATGACGTGCAGGATGAACTTGCCGGACAGGATCCCGAACACGACGAGGATCGCGGTCATCGGCAGCAGGATGTGCAACGCCGGCCCCCGCAGCCCATCGGCGGCGATCGCCGACAGCGGGCTCAGCAGGATGGCGAGCGTGGTGAGCACCGCGGCCGGCCGGAACTCCAGCGTCGAGAACAGCAGCGGGCACACCATGAACAGGATGAAGCTGGCCGTCGTGTTGGCGAACATCGCGACCGCGACCAGCGCCACGACGACCAGGGCCAGCGTCCACCGCTGCGGCAGGTGCCCGTCGTCGCGGACCACCCGCCGTCCCCACAGCAGGTAGGTCAGCGCGAGGGCCGTCAGCGCCCCGACCGCGACGACGCTGCGGACCGGATCGGTCTCGTCCAGCAGGACCAGCGTCGTCGTGGCCAGGTAAGCGACCGCGAAGAGGATCTCCCAGAGCCAGTTGAACCGGTCCCAGGCGTCCTTCACTTCGTGTCGGTCCACCGGAAGCTCAGCCGCGCCAGCACCGCGCCCACCACGCACCAGATCCCCAGCACCAGCGCCACCCGCGGGAGTTCCCATGACCCAGCCATCTCCATTCCGACCGCGCCGTCCGGCAGGAACACCGACCGGAACCCCTGGCAGATCCACTTCAACGGGAAGAACGACGCGATGTCAACCATGATCTTCGGCAGGTTCGTGATCGGCGTGACGAACACGCCGGAGATGAACTGCAGCACCAGGTACAGCATCTGCACCACGGCGACCGCGCCGGTGGTGGACTTCGCGAGCGAGCTGAGCGCGATCCCGAGCAGCGTGCACGAAACGATCCCCAGCGCGAACACCCACAGCAGCGTCAGCCACTTCTCGGGTTCGGTGGGCAGCTTCAGCCCGAAGAGCAGCACGGCGACCGCGGACATCAGCACCGTCTGGGCCAGGCTCGACACCGCGACCAGCACCATCTTGCCGATGAAGTAGGACGACGACGGCATCGGCGTGCCGCGAAGGCGTTTGAGCGCACCGGTTTCCCGGTCGGCCGAGACGCCGGTCGCGATGCTGTTGAACGACGTCGACACGATGCCGGAGCCGATCATCCCGGCCGCCAGCAGCTGTCCGGAGGTGACGCCGGCGAGCGCCGTCGGACCGTCCAGGATGGACCCGAGCAGGATCATCAGGACCGCGGGCAGGGAGAAGGTGAAGACCACCTGCTCCTTGTGCCGGAAGAACTGCCGCAGCTCGGTGCCGCCGCGGGCGAGCCCCAGCGACAGCGGGCCGGGGAGGGCCCCACTCGCTTTTCGGGGGTTGCCGGTGGCGGAGCCCCCGGCCTGGGGCGAAGCCCCGGATGTCACCGGTGCTTTTCGGGCCCCGGATGCCGCGGTGGTCATGCCTTGTCTCCGATCAGGTCCAGGTAGATGTCCTCCAGGCTCGGCCGGGTCACGGTCAGGCCGGCGAGCTCCCTACCCCCGGCAGAGAGCTCGTTCACGAGCTTGGTCGGGTACGACGTGCGCTCGACGTGCTCCCCGCGTTCGTCGGTCCACCGCACGGTGGCCTCGGCGGCGGCGCGGCCGCCCAGGTTCTGCGGGGTGTCCTGCGCGACGATCTCGCCGCGCGCGATCACCGCGACGCGGTCGGCGAGCGCTTCGGCCTCGTCGAGGTAGTGGGTGGTCAGCAGGATGGTGGTGCCTTCGGCGGCGAGTTCGCTGATCAGCGTCCAGAAGTGCCGCCGCGCCTCCGGGTCGAAGCCGGTGGTCGGCTCGTCGAGGAAGAGCAGCTCGGGCCGGCCGATGATGCCGAGCGCGACGTCGACGCGGCGGCGCTGCCCGCCGGAGAGCGACTTGACCCGTGCCTTGGCCTTCTCGGCGAGCCCGACTTTCTCGATGACCTCGTCGGGGTCGCGCGGGTCGGGGTAGTACTTCGCGAAGTGCCGCACGGTCTCCGCGACGCTCAGCTCGGCGGCGTCGTTGGCGGTCTGCAGGACGATCCCGATCCGCGACCGCCACGCGCGGCCGGCCTTTCCGGGGTCCTCGCCGAGGACGGTGACTTCGCCGGCGGTCCGCTGCCGGTGGCCTTCGAGGATCTCGACGGTCGTGGTCTTCCCGGCGCCGTTCGGGCCGAGCAGGGAGAAGACCTCGCCCCGGGCGATGTCCAGGTCGAGCCCGGCCACCGCGAGGTGATCGGGGTACTGCTTGCGCAGGCCGCGCACGCTCACTGCTGTGGTCATGGCCCAAGCTTGGTCGTTCGGAGCGGGCGACGGGAGCTTCGCTCAGCTGAATCCCGCTGTCCACCGATCGGTGGACAGCGTCGTCAGCCGCGGCTCGCCCTGGTTTCCCGTGGAACCACGAAAACGCTGTCATACAAGCAAAAACCCGGCGGATGCATGAACAACATCGAGCCACCAGCCGCCGCGCGGGTGAATCACCCTGTTGACAAGTTGTCTAATATGACGGAATGTCTCACAAGTGGGTGACCGCCGGCGACGGTGTCCGCCTCTCCGTCACCATCGACGGCCGGGAAGACGGGCCCACGGTGGTGCTCGTGCACGGCTACCCCGACAACAGCTCGATGTGGGGCGGGGTGGTCGCGGAGTTGAGCGCGGAACACCGCGTCGTCACCTACGACGTCCGCGGCGCCGGACAGTCGGACAAGCCGTCGGGACGCGCGTCCTACCGGCTGGACCAGCTGGCCGACGACCTCCGCGCCGTCGTTGACGAGGTGAAGCCGCACGGCAAGGTCCACCTCCTCGCCCACGACTGGGGCTCGATCCAGGCCTGGCACGCCGTCACCGGCGACGGGCTGCGCGGCCGGATCGCCTCCTACACGTCGATCTCCGGCCCGAGTCTCGACCACGCCGGCGCCTGGTTCCGCGCGCAGCTCACCCGGCCGACGCCGAAGCGGCTCAAGAATGCCCTGAGCCAGTTCCTCCACTCGTGGTACATCCTCGCGTTCCAGGTCCCGCTCGTCCCGCAGCTGCTCTGGCGCACCGGCCTGCTGGGCGCGCAGATCCAGCGCATGGAGCCCGACGCCGCGAAGGCGGACAAGAGCGACGGCATCCACGGCCTCGAGCTCTACCGCGCCAACATGTTCACCCGCCTGTCCCGGCCCGCGCCGCGCGCCGCCGACGTCCCGGTGCAGGTCCTGGCCCCGACCGGCGACGCCTACGTCACCACGCCGCTGCAGACCGAGATCGCGCGCTGGGTTCCCGACCTGCGGGTCCGCCCGATCGTCGGGACGCACTGGGTGACCCGGGCCAAGCCTGCGGTGGTCGCCGGAGCCGCCGCCGAGCTGATCGAGTACGTCGAAACCGGCGCCGAGAGCCGAGCCCTTCGCCGGGCGCGGGTGGGCACCGGCCGGTTCGAGCACAAGCTGGTCGTCGTCACCGGCGCCGGCAGCGGAATCGGCCGGGCCACGGCGCTCGCCTTCGCCGCCGAAGGGGCCGACGTCGTCATCACCGACATCGATCCGGCGGCCGCCGCGGAAACCCTGAAACTCCTGGAAAACCACGGGGTCGCGGAGTACACAGTGGACTCCAGTGACGGCGACGCCGTGCACCGCTTCGCCGAGGACGTCCGCGAGAACCACGGCGTACCGGACATCGTCGTCAACAACGCCGGGATCGGGATGTCCGGCCCGTTCCTCGACACGTCCGTCGAAGACTGGGAACGCGTCATCGACGTCAACCTCTGGGGCGTGATCCACGGCTGCCGCGCCTTCGCGCCGATGCTCGCCGAACGCGCCGAAGGCGGCCAGATCGTCAACCTCGCCTCGGTGGCCGCCTACCTGCCGTCGAAGATCCTCACTGCCTACGCGACGACGAAGTCCGCCGTGCTGACGTTGAGCGTCTGCCTGCGGGCCGAGCTGGCCGAGCACCACATCGGGGTCACGGCGGTGTGCCCGGGCATCGTGAAGACGAACATCACGAACACAACGCGTTTCGTCGGAGTGTCCGAAGAGGAGCAACGACGGCGTCAGCAGCAGAGCTCGAAGCTCTACGCGCGGCGCGGGTTCGGCCCGGAAGGCGTCGCCAAGGACATCCTGCGAGCGGTGGAGAAGGACATCGCCATCGCACCGTCCACACCGGAGGCCAAGGCCGCGCTGGTCCTTTCGCGACTGACGCCCGGACTGCTGCGCCAGGCGGCCAAGTTGGACCTGACGCCGTGAGCCGCCCGCGGCGGATGTCGCCGCAGGCCCGCCGCGACGACCTGATCCGCGCCGCGCTCGACCTGTTCGGCTCGCGCGCGCCGGAGCTGGTCACCGTGGACGACATCGTCGCGCGCGCCGAAGTGTCGCGGCCGTTGTTCTACCGGTACTTCCCCAGCCTGCGCGAGCTGCAGGTCGAGGCCCTGCGCACGGTCACCGACGGGCTCATCGACGTCCTGGCCGGCCTCGAGGAGGGCCCGCCGGAGACCCGTCTGCGCGCCGCCGTCCGAGGCCTGATCGACGTTGCCGACCACTACCGCGCGGGCTACATCGCCCTGCTGCGCAGCGGTTCGGTGATCGCGACGTCCGAAACGGACGCGGCGGTCGACGCGGTCCGCAACCGCGCGGTGTCCCTGATCCTGGACGCACTCAGCGTCACAGATCCCTCACCGCTGCTCTCTCTCACGCTGCGCTGCTGGACAGCGGTCGTCGAGGGCGCCCTGCTGAGCTGGCTCCAAGAACGCACGCTCCCGCGCGAAGCCCTGGACACGTGGCTGGTCGACCAGCTCACCGCGATGCTCGGCGCCACCGCCGCCCACGAGGTAGCCCTAAAGCCGTGAAGGCCACCTTGAGGAACTTCAAGTTCCTCAAGGTGGCCTTCACGAACAACAGCGTCAGTGCTTGGTGACCAGTTCCCAGCCCTCGACGTCTTCCGGGGTGCGGGGCGCCGGGCCGATGTACTTGGCCGACGGCCGCACCAGACGTCCGGTGCGCTTCTGCTCCAGGATGTGCGCCGCCCAGCCGGCCGTGCGGGCCGAGCTGAACATCGCGGGCATCATGTGCGGCGGGACCTGGGCGAAGTCCAGGATGACCGCGGCCCAGAACTCGACGTTCGTCTCGATCGGGTGGTCCGGACGCCGCTCGCGCAGCTCCGTCAGCGCCGCCTGCTCCAGCGCGGCGGCCGCCTCGTAGCGGGCCGCGCCGAGCTCCTGGCAGGTGCGGCGCAGCACGCGCGCCCGCGGGTCCTCGGCCCGGTAGACGCGGTGGCCGAAGCCCATCAGGCGTTCCTTGCGGTCGAGGATGCCCTTGACCAGGCCGGCGGGGTCGCCGGTGCGTTCGACCTCTTCGATCATCGGCAGCACGCGCGCCGGCGCACCGCCGTGCAGCGGGCCCGACATCGCGCCGATGGCGCCCGACATGGCCGCCGCGACGTCGGCGCCGGTGGACGCGATGACGCGGGCGGTGAAGGTCGACGCGTTGAGGCCGTGCTCGGCAGCCGACACCCAGTACGCGTCCAGCGCCCGGACGTGCGCCGGGTCGGGCTCGCCGCGCCAGCGGATGAGGAACCGCTCGGTGATCGAGTGGGCCTCGTCGACGCGGGTCTGCGGCACGGCGGGCTGGCCGACGCCGCGCGCCGACTGCGCGACGTAGGACAGCGCCATCACCGAGGCGCGGGCCAGCTGCTCACGGGCCTCTTCGTCGGTGATGTCGAGCAGCGGGCGGTAGCCCCAGATCGGCGCGAGCATGGCCAGCGCGGCCTGGACGTCGACCCGGACGTCGCCGGTGTGCACCGGCAGCGGGAACGGCTCGGCGGGCGGGAGGCCGTGGCCGAACCGGCCGTCCACGAGGAGGCCCCACACGTCGCCGAAGGTCACCTTTCCGGCGAGGTCCTCGATGTCGACGCCGCGGTAGCGCAGCGCACCGCCGTCCCGGTCGGGCTCGGCGATCTCGGTGTGGAAGGCGACGACGCCCTCCAGACCCGGTCGGAAGCCGTCGTCGGGTTCGCCGGACGGCTGTGGCTTGCTGATCGTGGAGGTAGTCACTGTTTCGCGGGACCTTCCGGTGCGCTTTTTTCCCCGTCTTGGTGGTGGTGCTCGCGCGGACGGAATAGCGCACGGAAAGCGCGCACCATCGCACGGATGGATAGACCTTGCTCCCTCGATCGCCGAGGGGCAATCGAAAGATGCGGTGGTTTCGGTCACGATTACGAGAACGATTCAGTCACCGAGGCCGTACGACAGGAGAATTTTCACCACGCAGTGTGACGAAGTCCAGGTTAAAGGTATGTTTCCGAACCAGGCGGAGCGCTGGTCCGGGTGATAGACCTGAGCGATGCACCTCAGCCCGCAGGAGCGCGACAAGCTGCTCGTTCACGTGGCGGCCGACGTCGCGCGGAAGCGGCTGGACCGCGGTGTCCGGCTGAACTACCCGGAAGCGGTCGCCCTGATCACCGATCACGTCCTCGAAGGGGCTCGCGACGGCCGCACGGTCAGCGAGCTCGTCGCCAGTGGCCGGACCGTGCTCTCGCGGGCGCAGGTGCTCGACGGCGTTTCCGAAATGGTGGATTCCGTGCAGGTCGAGGCCACTTTCCCGGACGGCACCAAGCTCGTCACCGTGCATGACCCGATCGTCTGAGGAGGACCGGATGCACCCAGGTGAGATCATTCCCGGCGACGAGCCGGTCGAGCTGAACCCCGGCCGCGAGCGCGTCCGGCTGCTCGTGCGCAACCTCGGCGACCGGCCGGTCCAGGTCGGCTCGCACTACCACTTCGCCGCGGTGAACCCCGGCCTCGAATTCGACCGCGACGCCGCCCGCGGCCACCGGCTCGACGTCCCGGCCGGCACGTCGGTGCGGTTCGAACCCGGCGTAGAACGGGAAGTCGACCTTGTTCCGCTCGCCGGCGCGCGGCGGGTGCCGGGCTTGCGGTCCGAATTCGCGGGATCCTTCGAGGTACTCCCTCCCGCCGAGAAGGCATAGGAGCAGTCTGAATGCCGCAGATCGACCGCGAGCGCTACGCCGAACTGTTCGGCCCGACCACCGGCGACCGCATCCGGCTCGCCGACACCGACCTGCTGATCGAGGTCACCGAAGACCGCTCGATGGGGCCCGGCGGCTCGGGCGACGAGGTGCTCTTCGGCGGCGGCAAGGTCATCCGCGAGTCGATGGGCCAGGGGATGGCGACCCGCGCCGAGGGCGCGCCGGACCTGATCATCACCGGCGCCGTCATCCTCGACCACTGGGGCGTCGTCAAGGCCGACGTCGGCGTGCGCGACGGCCGGATCGTCGGCATCGGCAAGGCGGGCAACCCGGACACGATGGACGGCGTCGACCCGGCCCTGGTCATCGGGCCGTCGACGGAAGTGCTGGCCGGCAACGGCAAGATCCTCACCGCCGGTGGCATCGACTGCCACGTCCACTTCATCTGCCCGCAGCTCGTCGACACGGCGCTGGCCGCCGGGCTGACCACTTTGGTCGGTGGCGGCACCGGGCCCAACGAGGGCACGAAGGCGACGACCGTCACGCCCGGGGCGTGGAACCTCGGCCGGATGCTGTCCGCCATGGACGGTTACCCCGTGAACGTCCTGTTGCTGGGCAAGGGGAACACCGTCCGGCACGAGGCCCTGCGTGAGCAGCTCGCGGCGGGCGCGGGTGGCTTCAAGCTGCACGAAGACTGGGGCACGACCCCGGCCGCCATCGACGCCTGCCTGACCGTGGCCGACGAGTCCGGCGTCCAGGTCGCGATCCACACGGACACGCTGAACGAAGCCGGCTTCCTGGAGTCCACTGTGGACGCCATCGGTGGCCGCTCCATCAACGCGTACCACACCGAAGGCGCCGGCGGCGGGCACGCGCCCGACATCATCGAGGTCGTCTCGCTGCCGAACATCCTGCCGTCGTCGACCAACCCGACCCGGCCGCACACGGCCAACACCCTCGACGAGCACCTCGACATGCTGGTGGTCTGCCACCACCTCAACCCGTCGGTGCCCGAGGACCTCGCCTTCGCCGAGAGCCGGATCCGGCCGTCGACGATCGCCGCCGAGGACGTGCTGCACGACCTGGGCGCCATCTCGATGATGAGCTCGGACTCGCAGGCGATGGGCCGGATCGGCGAGGTGATCATCCGGACGTGGCAGACCGCGCACGTGATGAAACGCCGTCGCGGCGCGCTGCCCGGCGACGGCGCGGCCGACAACCTGCGCGCCCGTCGTTATGTCGCCAAGTACACGATCAACCCGGCCATCGCGCACGGCATGGAGACCGAAATCGGCTCGGTCGAGGTCGGCAAGCTCGCCGACCTGGTGTTGTGGGAGCCGAAGTTCTTCGGCGTCCGGCCGCACGTGGTCCTCAAGGGCGGCTTCCCGGTGTGGGCGGCGATGGGCGACGCGAACGCGTCGATCCCGACGCCGCAGCCGGTCATGGCGCGCCCGATGTTCGGGGCGAACATCGGTGCGGCGCTGAGCCTGCACTTCGTCGCACCGTCCGCTTTGGACAGTGAATTGCGGGAGACGTTCGGTATCACACGCCCGCTCGTCGCCGTGTCGAACACGCGCGCGCGGACCAAGGCGGACATGGTGCTCAACGACGCCACGCCGGACGTCCGCGTCGAGCCGGACAGCTTCGCGGTGCACGTCGACGGCGAGCTGATCGAACCGCAGCCGGTGACGGAGTTGCCGATGGCCCAACGGTACTTCCTCTTCTGATGGACCTCTCGGCGTTGATCCTCGCGGATTCCCGCTTCCCCGGTGGCGGGCACGTCCACAGTGGAGGGCTGGAAGAGGTCGTCTCCCGGCGGCTGGTGTCTTCTGTGCGCGACCTACCGGGATTCCTTTCCGGACGGTTGCGGACGGCGGGTTTCCTGGCCGCGGTTTTCGCTGCCGCTTCGGCGCACGCGGCGGCGCGCTCTGTCTCCAATGGACATTGGTCTCTTCTGGACGTCGAACTCGATGCGCGGACGCCGTCGCTCGCGCAGCGGGCGGCGTCGCGAGCGCAGGGGCGAGGGACCGCGCGGGCCGGGCGGATCGCCTGGCCGTCACCCGTTTTGGACGCGTTGCTGGCCGAGACTCCGCGGCCGCACCACCCGGTGATGCTGGGTGCGCTGGTCGGGGTCGCGGGCGGTTCGCCGTACGACGCCGCGATGGCCGTCGCCTACCTTTCGGTGAGCGGTCCGGCGAGCGCGGCGGTGCGGCTGCTCGGGCTGGATCCCTTCGGCGTCAACGCCGTCGTGGCCCGGCTGGATCTCGATTCCGTTTGCTCCGAGGCAGCGGCCGTGGCCGGCGACGACCCGGCGTCGCTGCCGTCGCCGGGGTCGCCCGCGTTGGATCTGTTCGCCGAGGCGCACGCCCGGCACCACCAGGAAGAGGTGCGTCTCTTTGCCAGCTAACGGTCATGGACACTTCCACGAGGTCAGCTTCGACCCGACGGCCGCCGAGCCCGATCACTACGACGCGGCGCCGACGGCCGGGCGCGCGTACCGCATCGGCATCGGCGGCCCGGTGGGCTCGGGCAAGACGGCGCTGACCGCGGCGCTGTGCCGAGCGTTGGGTGACGAGGTCGACCTGGCCGTCGTCACGAACGACATCTACACGACCGAAGACGCGGACTTCCTGCGCCGGGCCGGGGTCCTGGACCCGGCGCGGATCGAGGCGGTGCAGACGGGCGCGTGCCCGCACACCGCGATCCGCGACGACATCACCGCGAACCTGGACGCGGTCGAGCGCCTGGAAGAGAAGTTCCCGGGCCTGGACCTGGTGATCATCGAAAGCGGCGGCGACAACCTGACGGCGGTGTTCAGCCGCGGGCTGGCCGACAGTCAGATCTTCGTGGTGGACGTGGCGGGCGGCGACAAGGTGCCGCGCAAGGGCGGCCCCGGCGTCACGACCGCGGACCTGCTGGTGATCAACAAGATCGACCTCGCACACCTGGTGGGCGCGGACATGGACGTGATGACTTCGGACGCGCACCGGATGCGGGGAGAGCTGCCGGTCATCACGCAGTCCCTTGTGGACACCCCGGACGCACCCGACGTCGCCACCTGGGTCCGCTCCCTGCTGTGAAGGCCCACGCCCGGCTGACGGCGTGCTTCGACGGCACGCGCACGGTGTTGCGCGAGCTGCGTTCGATGGCGCCGTTGACGTTGTTCCCCCGCCGGGGCCGAGGCTCGGCGGCGGTGGTGCACCTGGTCAACTCGGCGACCTCGCCCCTGGGCGGGGACGACTTGCTGCTGTCGATCCACGTCGGTCCCGGCGCGTCTCTGCGGCTGTCCGGCGTCGCGGCCACTCTCGCTCTGCCCGGGCTTCACGGCGAAGGCTCGTTGTCCACGGTTTCCGTGGTCGTCGAGGAGGGTGGTTCTTTGGAGTACCGGCCGGAGCCGACGGTGATCACGTCCCGCGCCCGGCACACGGCGGTGTTCCGTGCTTCTTTGGCTTCGGAGGCGTACCTGCACACGCGCGAGGTGCTGGTGCTGGGCCGGGCCGGGGAGCGCCCGGGCTCGCTGACTACGTCGTCGCAGGTGACCCGGGGTCCCGTGCCGGTGCTGCGGCAGACTCTCACTGTCGGCGACCCGGCGCTGGACTCGAGCCTGGCCGTGTTGGCCGGCCGCCGGGTGCTGGCGACGGACCTGGTGGTGGGCGGCCCGGATCTCCCGGCGGCCTCGGGCGAGTGGTGGTCCCGGACGCCGCTCGCCGCGGGCGGGACGCTCACGACGTCTCTGGCGCCGGACGCGGTCACGGCCCTGCGCCCCTTCCAAAGTTCGTGAAGGCCACCTTGAGGAACTTCAAGTTCCTCAAGGTGGCCTTCACGAACTTCACCGCTCGCCGGAGAAGACCCCCTGCGGCCTCTCCGGCGAACCCTTTGGTAATTGAGATTTTCACAAAGTAGTCGGCCGGGTAGGATCTGGCAATCCCTCAGAAGGAGGAGAGAACCGGTGGCTCGCACGTACGGCGGCGTCGCTCCCGAGCAGCGCCGCGCCGACCGCCGTGAGCGGCTGCTCACGGCCGGCCTCGAGCTCTTCACCTCCACCGGCTTCCGGCACACGAAGATCACCGAGGTGTGCGCCCGCGCCGGCGTCTCGACGCGCAACTTCTACGAGGAGTTCACCGGCAAGGAGGACGTCCTCCGCACCCTGCACGACCGGATCAACAGCCTCGCGCTCGACCACGTCACGGCCGAACTCGACAAGGTCGCCGGCGCCGACGCCATGACCCGCATCGCGACGCTGCTGGACGTCTTCATCGCGACCGTCACCGCGGATCCCCGGATGCCGCGCCTCACCTACGTCGAAGCCGTCGGCGTCAGCGCCGAACTGGAGGCGCAGCACCAGGTGTGGGTCGACCGCTGGGCGAACTTCATCGCCGCCGAGGCGAGCCGCGCCGCCGAGCACGGCGTCGCGCCGGTGCGGGACTACCGGCTGACGGCGATCGCCCTGGTCGGGGCGGGCACCGGCCTGCTGCGCGAATGGCAGGCGCACGACCCGCCGCTGCCGGTCGAGGAGGTCGGCGGGGAGCTGCGCGCCCTGATGCTGGCGGCCATCATGCGCCCGGAAAAGATCTTGGAAATGCCAGGCAACCCCGGCGCGCCCTCCGGCGTGGAAGAGGCAAGCCGGGCGGGGGTACGGGGGGAGCCCGGCGAACGTGAAGGCCCGGTACCCGCGGCGGACGCGGGTACCGGGCCTTGACGGACGTTACGCCTGGCGTGGTGTCGGCAAGCCCAGCGCGACCGGGCCGGTCGTGCGGCACACGTCGTGGCAGCTGTTGTCGAGCGTGCAGCACAGCGAGCAGATCGGGCCGTCCTGCTTCGCGCAGTCGGCGACGTCCGGCAGTTCGTACGGGTCACCGCAGACCGAGCAGGTGTGCGTCGCCCGCAGATCGGCGTCGACGTCCGGCCCGGCGACCGTGTTCGGCCGGGCCAGGTAGTACTTCCCGCGGGTCGCCACCGCCAGCGCCGGCACCAGCGCGACGGCGATGACCAGCGCGAGCAGCGGGCTGAACGCCGCGAGGAACGGGCCGAACGCGCCGAAGTAGGCCACGATCGACACCGTCGACGCGACGACCATCGAGCCGAACCCGACCGGGTTGATCTTGTGCAGGTAGGCCCGTTTGAACTCGATGTAGCGCGGCGAGAGCCCGAGCGGCTTCGCGATCACCAGGTCCGCGCACACCGCGCCGATCCACGCGATCGCGACGTTCGAGTAGAAGCCCAGGATCTTGTTCAGGAAGCCGAACGCGCCGAACTCCATCAGCGCCAGCGCGATCCCGCAGTTCACCAGCACGTACCAGACGCGTCCCGGGTGCTTGTGCAGCACGCGGGAGAAGAAGTTCGCGAACGACAGCGAGCCGGAGTACGCGTTCGTCGTGTTGATCTTGATCTGCGAGACGACGACGAACAGCGCGGCGAACGTCAGCGCCACCGGGCCGAGCGCGGGCTTCACCGCTTCGAGGTACGGCGCGATCGGCTCCAGCGCGTGCGTCTTCCCGACGACGCCGAGCGCGAGGAACGCCAGCAGCGCGCCCCCGATCTGCTTCGCGGCCCCGAGGATCACCCAACCGGGTCCGGCCGCAAGCACCGCGGCCCACCACGACCGCTTGTTCTCCGCCGTCTTCTCGGGCATGAACCGCAGGTAGTCGGCCTGCTCGCCGATCTGCCCGATCAGCGACAGCGCGACCCCCATACCGAGGCCGAACCCGATCGCGGAGAACCCGGAGCCGGCGCCTTCGGTACCCCCGAAGTGCGCGAACTCGGCGAACTTGCCCGGCTCGCGGACCAGCATGACGACGAACGGCAGCACCAGGCCGGCGAGCCACAGCGGCTGCGTCCAGGTCTGCATCTTCGCGACCGCGCCCATGCCGTAGAGCGCGAAGGGCAACACGATCAGCGTCGCCAGCAGGTAGCCGACCGGCAGCGGGATGCCGAGGGCCAGTTCGAACGCCTGACCCATGATCGAGCCTTCGAGCGAGAAGAAGATGACGGTGAAGCTCGCGTACACGAGCGACGTCAGCGTCGACCCGAAGTAGCCGAAGCCGGCTCCGCGGGTCAGCAGGTCCATGTCCACTCCGGACTTCGCGCAGGCGGCCGCGATGGGCACGCCCGTGGTGAAGATGACGACGGCCGCGGCGAGGATCGCGAGGATCCCGGACGTGAAGCCGTAGGAGAGGACGATGCTGGCCCCGATCGCGAAGTCGGCGAGGTAGGCGATACCGCCCAGCGCCGTCGTCGCGACCACGAACGGTGACCATTTCCGGAATGAATGGGCGGCGAAGCGCAGTGAGTAGTCCTCGCGGTTTTCGTTCGCCGCGAGCGGGGCGTACCGGCGTTTCGGTGGAGCGCTTTCTTCGGCGTTCGACAGGGTCTCGGTCATGCCTGCCTCCGGGGTGGTGGGGAACGGGCCGAAGGTAGGGCTCGGCTGTATCGATCCTGGTCCGGCGGGTAACGCGGGAGTTACGGCTTGCTGTCCAGCGGTTACGGGCTGATGGCGCCGAAGTGGTGTCGGGTGTCACCGTTCAGTGGGTTCCGCTGCAGCTCGGAAGGCCCTAACGTGCCTAGGGCCGAAGTCGACTGATGCCCCGACCGGGCGTGGAGGTTTGGCTATGACGCCGAGGATCGAGGATCACGTGGAAGACGCCGTGGTTCGCCTGCCCGGGATGCGGGTCGCGTACGACGGTGCCGCGTTCGACGAATCCGCGCTGGCGGCCACCTGGACCGATCAGTTGCAGGGCTGGCTGAACCAGGCCGTCGCCGCCGGGATCGCCGAACCCAACGCGATGGTGCTGGCGACGGCGGACGCCGAAGGCCGGCCGTCCTCCCGCACCGTGCTGTGCAAGGGCCTCGACGACCGGGGTGTCGTGTTCTACACGAACTACACGTCGGAGAAGAGCCACGACCTGACGGCGACGCGGTACGCGTCGGTGACGTTCCCCTGGTACGCGCTGCACCGCCAGGTCCACGTCCGCGGCGAGGTCGAGAAGGTCGGCGTCAAGGAGACGGCGGAGTACTGGGCCCAGCGCCCCCGCGGTTCGCAGCTGGGGGCGTGGGCGTCCCCGCAGTCCCGGGTGGTCGACGGCCGCCGCGCGCTGGACAACGCGTTGAGCGGCATCGAGCGCCGCTTCGCGGACGTCGAGCAGATCCCGGCTCCGCCGCACTGGGGCGGGTGGCGGATCCGGCCCGACCTGGTCGAGTTCTGGCAGGGACGCGAGGACCGGATGCACGACCGGCTGCGGTACGTCCGGAACGACGACGGCTGGAACATCGAGCGCGTCGCCCCCTGAGTGCCAGCGCCCCAAGGCGGCCTTGGTTGCGTCTGACGCACCGAAGGCCGCCTTGGGTGCGTCTGACGCACCGAAGGCCATATTGGGGCGCTCTCCCGGGCGACGGAAATCACGCGACCCGAGATAGTTAGCCCAGCTAAACTCATCGGTTGTGACTTCCGAGCCCGAGACCTTGCCGCCCCGTCCGGGCGGTGTCCGCAAGCTCCTCGGCCGCATCATCGTCGACACCCGGCCGCTGAAGATCCCGGCCTTCCGGCGGCTCTGGCTGTCCACTGTGGTCACCGCCGTCGGCACGCAGCTGACCGCCGTCGCCGTGCCCAAGCAGGTCTTCGACCTCACCGGGTCCTCCGCCTACGTCGGCCTCACCGGGCTCGTCGCGCTCGTCCCGCTGCTGATCTTCGGCCTCTGGGGCGGCGCCGTCGCCGATGCCGTCGACCGGCGGAAGCTGCTCGTCGTCACCAACGTCCTCGTCGCCATCACCTCCGCGCTGCTGTGGCTGCAAGCCTTCCTGAACTTCAGCTCGGTGTGGCTCGTCCTCGCCCTGCTGGCCGTCAACCAGGCCCTCTTCGCGATCAACATGCCCACGCGCGGCGCCGTCGTCGCGCGGCTCGTGCCCGGTGAGCTGCTGCCCTCGGCCAACGCGCTGAGCTCGACGATGTCGACCTTCGGCGCCGTCTTCGGCCCGCTGCTCGCCGGTGCGCTCATCCCGGTCCTCGGCCTTTCGACGCTCTACCTGATCGACGTCGTCGCCCTCACGATCACGCTGCTCGCCGTCTGGCGGCTACCCGCGCTCCCGCCGCTCAACGGCCCGTCGCGGCGCGCGGGCGTCAGCGACGTCATCGAAGGCTTCCGGTACCTCGCGACGAAAAAGGTGCTGCTGGCCTCGTTCGTCGCCGACATCATCGCGATGGTCTTCGGCATGCCGCGCGCGCTGATCCCGGAAATGGCCGAACGGACGTTCGGCGATCCACCCGGCGGCGGCCCCGCGCTCGGCTGGCTCTACGCCGCCCTGCCCGCGGGCGCGATGCTGATCGGCCTGTTCTCCGGCTGGCTGACGCGCATCCATCGCCAGGGCGTCGCGGTCGTCGTGGCGATCTGCGCGTGGGGCGCGGCGGTGGCGGCGTTCGGGCTCGCGCACTCGCTCTGGCTCGCGGTCGTCTTCATGGCGGTGGCCGGCGCGGCGGACATGGTCAGCGCGGTCTACCGGATGGCGATCCTGCAGGTCGCGACCACCGACGAGATGCGCGGCCGGCTCCAGGGTGTGTTCACGGTGGTGGTCGCCGGCGGCCCGCGGATCGCCGACCTGGTCCACGGCTGGGGCGCGGCCGCGTTCGGCACGGCGGCCGCGGCGAGTGTCGGCGGCTTGCTGGTGATCGTGGCGGTCTGCGCGTCGATGTTCCTGCTCCCGGCGTTCTGGCGGTACCGGGCTCCCACCGCTTAGTTCTTCCGGGCTAGGGTGCCGGATATGCGTACCTTTGCTGTCGTTTTGGTCGCTTTTGCCGCTTTGACCGCCTGCTCTTCGGGCGACGAGCCGGCCAAGACGCCTTCGTCGTCGAAGCCGTCGTCCGCGCCGAAGCCGAGCTCGAACGCCGCGGCGGCGTCGCTGGACCCGTGCAAGCTGCTGCCCGCGGCCGCCGTGTCGAAGGCGCTGTTCCTGGACAACCTCCAGGCGGTGGCGGGCCCGGTCCAGGACAACGCGGCCAACGGCGGCAAAGCCCGCAGCTGCGAGTACCAGCTCAACGGCAAGGCCGCCGGCGCGCTCGCGGTGACCCGCTACGAAGGCCGCCAGGCGAAGCCGGCGGACATGGTGGCGTCGATCAAGAAGGCGAAGGCGGGCGCGCAGGACGTGGCCGGCTTCCCGGACGGCGCGGTGTTCTACGTGGACGAGCAGAAGACGGCCACGCTCGCGTCGGCCGAGCTGGTGTCGGGCACGCCGGTGCTGGTCAACTACACGGGCCCGGCGAAGATGACGGCCGAGCAGATGGCCCCGCTGGTCAAGGCGGCCCTCGACGCCAGCTGACCGGTCAGCGGCGCAGTGCGGCCAGCTCGACCGGACTGTGCGCCGAGAACACCTTGACCTCGTCCTGGTGCTCGCGCGCCAGCTCGTGCAGCCGCTCCAGGTTCGCCAGCCGGGCCTTTCGGTCCGTCTGGACGAGGTTCTGGAACGCCGTCATGCCCGGCGGGCAGTGCGGCGCGACCGGGTCCAGCTGGCCGTGGAAGAAGTACGCGTCGCCCGCGTGCAGGAGCCAGCCGTCGCCCGTGTCGACCGCGACGCCCGTGTGGCCGCGCGTGTGGCCCGTGAGCGGGACCAGCAGGATTTCCTCCGGCAGCCCCTTCAACGACCGGACCGCCTCGAAGCCGAACCACGGCTCGCCCCGCTCGTCGTAGGTGCTCCACAGCGGGCGATGGGCGAACTGCGCCGCGCGGTAGCGGTTCTTCTCGGCCGCGTTCGACGGCGACGTCGCGGCCCGGTGTTCCTCGGAACGGACGTGCACGACGGCGTTCGGGAAGTCGGCCAGCCCGCCCGCGTGGTCGACGTCGAGGTGCGTCGCGACGATGTGCCGGACGTCGGCGGGGTCGAACTTCAGCGCCTTGATCTGCGCCACGGCCGTCTCGGCGGCCTCGACCCGCGCGCCGACCATCGCCATGAACGGCCGGCCCAGCCACTCGCCGGGTCGGGCCACCCCCTGGCTGCCGAACCCGGTGTCGACCAGCACCAGGCTGTCGCCGGTCTCGATCAGCAGGCAGTGCGCGACCAGCTCCGCCCGCCGCAGCAGGCCGGGCTCGCCGTCGAGCAGCTTGCCGCCCGCCGGGCGCATCGATCCGCAGTTCAGGTGGTGCACCTTCATACCCTGCTCCTGCTCGTTTTTCGGGGGTCCGGGTGGCGAAGCCCCCGGCCCGGGGGGAAGCCCCGGTTGTCACTGGAGCTCAGCCGGAGGAACTCGGTCTCGTCGTGCGCGGCGAAGACGGTCACCTCGTCGCCGTGCTCCTGAACAAGCTGGCCCAGGCGGCGGTGATTGTCCAGCCGGGCACCCTTGACCGTCTCCACGCGGCCTTCGAACCACTTCAGGCCGGGCGGGCTGTGCGGGGCCGGGTCGACCTGCCCGTGGAAGAAGTACGAATCGCCGGCGTTGAGCAGCCATCCTTCACCGGTGTCGACGGCGACCCCGGCGTGACCGCGCGTGTGCCCGGAGAGCGGGACCAGCAGGATCTCCGGCGGCAGGCCGTCGAGCTGCCGGACGGCGTCGAACCCGAACCACGGTTCGCCGGTGTCCGCATAGGACGTCCACTGTGGACCGTGGGCGAACTGGATCGTGCGGTAGCGGCCGCGCTCGGCGGCGTCGCGCGGCTCCCGGAACGCCCGCAGCTCTTCGGCGTAGACGTGCACGCGCGCCCACGGGAAGTCGATGAGCCCGCCGGCGTGGTCGAGGTCGAGGTGGGTCAGCACGATGTCGCGGACGTCCGCGGGGTCGAAGCCGAGCGCGCGGATCTGCGCGATCGCGGTTTGCGCGGGATCTTCGACCGGGTTGGACTGGCGGACGAAACCCGCACCCAGCCAGGCATTCCGGTCGACGGCGGCCGGTGTGCCCATCCCGGTTTCGACGAGCACGAGGCCCGTGCCGGTTTCGAGCAGCAGGCAGTGGCAGACCATGGTGGCGCGCCGGAACAGGCCCGGCCGGCCGTCGATCAGCCCGCCGCCGAGCGGGCGCAGGGTGCCGCAGTTCAGGTGGTGGACGCGCATCAGGAGAACTCCCGGTCGAGGGTGGCGTGCAGGTGGGTGGCGACGGCGCGCAGCGGCGCGAGGTCGCGGCGGGTGCGGGCCAGCAGCAGCCCGCCTTCGATCGCGGCGAGCACGACGGTGGCCAGCTCGTCCGCGCGTTCGGCGGAAAGCTCTTGTCCCGCAAGGTAGTTGCGAAGGATGTCGTGCCAAGTCGAATAGCCGTCGGCGCAGGCTTCGCGGATCGGTTCGCTCTCCGCGGCCGCGTCGAGCGCGACCGTCGCGAGTGGACACCCGCGCCGAAAGCCCGATTCGGTCAGGAAACCCGCGAGCGCGTCCACCGCGCGGTCGATCGCGGTCACGGCGTCCGGTGCGTCACGCAGGATCGCTTCGAGGAGCGCGCCGGTGCGCTCGCTCGAAAGCCGGACGGCCTCGGCGGCGAGCTGCTCCTTGCCGCCGGGGAAGTGGAAGTAGAGCGACCCCTTCGGCGCGCCCCCGGCCGTGGTCAGCTGGGTGAGGCCGGTGGCGTGGTAGCCCTGCGAGTGGAACAGGTCGGCGGCGGTGTCGAGCATCCGCTGCCGCGTGTCGGTGCGACGGACCATGGCGTGACTGTAGCGCAAACTATGACGACCGGTCTAGTAAGTATGGTTCTCGGTAAGGTCTTCGCATGGGCAACCCGACCGGTCAGCAGTTCGAGATCACCCGCGGCAACGCGCGCGCCGTCGTCACCGAAATCGGCGCGGGACTGCGCGCGTTCGAGGTCGGCGGAGTGCCGTACGTCGAGGAGTTCCCCGAAGACGCGAAGCCGCCGAAGGGCGCTGGGCAGGTGCTGCTGCCTTGGCCGAACCGGACCAAGAGTGGCAAGTGGACGTTCCAGGGCGAGGAGCAGCAGCTCGAGGTCACCGAAGAGGCGCGCGGCAACGCCATCCACGGCCTGACCCGGCACCTCGAATGGGAGCTGCTGGAGCACGCCGAGTCGTCGATCACCCTGGCCGTCGACGTCGAGGTGCAGCCGGGCTGGCCGGTGCCGCTGCGCGCGACCGTCACTTACGAGGTTTCGCCGCGCGAACTGACGATCACCCACGAGATCCGCAACGAGGGCGAGCGGCCGATCGGCGTCGGCGTCGGGACACACCCGTACTTCCGGATCGGCGACGTCCCGACCGACGAGCTGACCCTGACGCTGCCGGCGAGCCGCGTCCGGCCGTACCGGGGCGATGAGCAGATGCCGTACGCGCCGGAGCAGGACGTCGAGGGCACGGAGTACGACTTCCGCGCCGGCCGGGTGCTCGCGGGCGTCGACCTGGACACGGCGTTCGGGTCCTTGGCGGCGGCCGACGACGGGCTGCACCACTTCGTCCTGGCCCACGAGGAGCAGCGGCTGCTGGTCTGGACCGGCCCGGACTTCCACTGGGCGCAGGTGTTCACCCCGGACGACCTGGTCGGCCGCGGCCGCGCGGTCGCGATCGAGCCGATGACCTGCCCGGCGGACGCGCTCAACACCGGGACGGACCTGATCGAGCTCGAGCCGGCGACGTCGTGGTCGGGCAGCTGGGGCATCCGAGTCTCGTGAAGCGGCTCGGCGTCTCCGACGCGGGCGAAGTGTTGACGCTGCAACGCGCGGCGTACGTCACCGAAGCCCGCGCGCACGACGACTGGGACCTGCCGCCGCTGCTGGAGACCCTGGACGAGACGCGGGCGGCGCTTTCGTCGTGTTTGTCCTGGGGCATCCGGGAGAACGACCGGTTGGTCGCGTCGGTGCGCCTGACGGTGACCGGACACGTCGGGGTGATCGGCAGGCTGGTCGTGGCGCCCGACCGCCAGGGCGGCGGGCTGGGCAGCGGGCTGCTGCGGTTCATGGAGTCGGAAGCACCTGCGGAGGTGACGCTGTTCCGGCTCTTCACCGGCTCGAAAAGCGTGGGGCCGCTACACCTGTACGCGAAGCACGGCTACCGCGAGACGCACCGGACGCCGGAGAACAACCACGAACTGGTGCACTTGGAGAAGGCCCGCGTGCGGCCGCCCGAGTGAGTTCGTTAGCGTGGCGAACTATGGCGAAGGCAATTGTCGGGGGCCATGTCGTCCCCATCGACGGTGATCCCATCGAAGGCGGCACGGTCCTGATCGACGACGGCAAGATCGTCGCGGTCGGCACCGAGGCGGATGTCGACATCCCGGAGGACGCCGAACTGGTCGACGCGGCGGGCACCTGGGTACTGCCCGGCTTCATCGACGCCCACGCGCACCTCGGCGTGCACGAGGACGGCGAAGGCTGGTCCGGCAACGACACCAACGAGATGACCGACCCGAACGGCGCCCGCTTCCGCGCCGTCGACGGCATCGACCCCTACGAGTCCGGCTTCGACGACGCGCTGGCCGGCGGCGTCACGAGCGTCGTCATCAAGCCCGGGTCGGGGAACCCGATCGGCGGCCAGACGATCGGCGTCAAGACCTGGGGCCGCAGCATCCTCGACATGGTCTTCGCGGAGCACGTCAGCGTGAAGAGCGCGCTCGGCGAGAACCCGAAGCGCGTGTACGGGGAGAAGAAGCAGACGCCGTCGACCCGGCTGGGCGTCGCGGCGATCCTGCGCGAGGCGTTCACCAAGGCCCGCAACTACCAGGCCAAGCGCGCGCACGCGGAGGCCGAGGGCAAGCCGCACGAGGTCGACCTCACGATGGAGACGCTGTCCAAGGTCCTCGACGGCGAGCTGTACTGGGACCAGCACGTCCACCGCGCGGACGACATCGTGACGGCGCTGCGGCTGGCCGACGAGTTCGGCTACAAACTGGTGATCAACCACGGCACCGAGGGCCATCTGATCGCGGACCTGCTGGCCGAGCGCGACGTCCCGGTCATCCTCGGGCCGCTGTTCACCACGAAGTCCAAGGTGGAGCTGCGCAACCGGACTTTGCGGTCGGCCGGCATCCTGGCCCGCGCCGGCGTCAAGATCGCGATCACGACGGACCACCCGGTGATCCCGATCAACTTCCTGGTCTACCAGGCCGCCCTGGCGGTCAAGGACGGCCTCGACCCGGCGACGGCGCTGCGCTCGCTGACGATCAACCCGGCGTCGATGCTGGGTCTCGACGGCCAGATCGGCTCGCTGAAGCCGGGCCTGGACGCGGACGTGGTGCTGTGGTCCGGAGATCCGCTCGATGTGATGAATCGGGCGCAGCGCGTGTTCGTCCGGGGCGACGAGGTGTACCTCTTCGACGAGACTCTGGGTGAAGGCGTGTCGAAGGACCGCCGCTACCGCGAGACCCGCTGAGTTTCGGACGGCACGCCGGTTACCGGGCGGTTCCGGCGTGCCGTCCGATCATCTCCGCCGAGGAGCGCGGCCAGGTCGATCTCGACCGGGAACGGGACGTCGGTGGTGAAGGTGCCGGTGACCGCCGGCGCGTCGCGGTAGCCGGTCGCACCCGCGCGGCACGCGACCAAGGAGACCGGCCCGGCGAGGTCGACGATCCAGTAGTGCGGGATCCCCGCATCGGCGTACTCGGCGTGCTTGACCCGGTAGTCGGTGCGCTTCGAGCCCGGCGACACGATCTCGGCCACGACGAGCACTTCGTCGGCGCGCAGCAGGCCGCCGGTCTTGGCGAGCGCGCCCCGGCCGAAGACCAGCAGATCCGGCCGGCGGGAGAACCCGGGTTCGCCCGTGGGAACCAGGCACAGGTCGAGATCGGTGGCCACGGCGAACGCGAGCCCGGGCGGCAGCTGCCGTTCGAGCTGTCCGGCCAGCAGACACGCCGCCATGTCGTGCGCCCGGCCGGAACCGGGGCAGGTCACGACGCGGCCCTCGGTCAGCTCGGTGAAGCCGAAGCCGGTTTCCCCGAGCGCCGCGTACTCGTCGATGGTCAGCAGATGGCCGGGCATCGCCCCACCGTATCCGTCGCAAGCGCGAGACAGTCCCCGCTCGATCGGGCTATGCCTTCTTCAGCTCCCGCGCGATCACCAGCCGCTGGATCTGGTTCGTGCCCTCGAAGATCTGCGGCACCTTCGCCTCGCGCATGTACCGCTCCACCGGGAAGTCCCGCGTGTACCCGGCCCCACCGAGGACCTGGACCGCGTCCGTCGTCACCTTCATCGCGCCGTCCGTCGCCACCAGCTTCGCGATCGATGCCTGCCGCTGGAACGGCAACCCGCGGTCACGCCGCCGCGCCGCCTCCAGGTAGCACGCCCGCGAAGACTCGACCGCCGCCGCCATGTCGGCCAGGAGGAACTCGATCCCCTGGAAGTCGATGATCGCCCGGCCGAACTGCGAGCGGCCCTTCGCGTACGCCACCGCCTCGTCCAGCGCCGCCTGGGCCAGGCCCACCGCGCACGCCGCGATGCCGAGCCGGCCCGAACTCAACGACGACAGCGCGATCCGCATCCCCGCTCCCGGCTCGCCCAGCCGCCGCGAAGAAGACACTCGCGCGCCATCGAAGATCAGCTGGGCCGTCGGGGAGCCGGTGAGGCCCATCTTGCGTTCGCGCGGTGCCGCCGAGAGACCTTCGGTCGCCCCGGGAACCAGCAGGCAGGAGATCTCCGAGTCGCCGGTGCGCACCATCGTCGTGTAGAAGTCCGCCACGCCCGCGTGCGTGATCCACGCCTTGGTGCCGTTCACGACGTAGTCGGAACCGTCGAGACGCGCGCGTGTCGACAAAGCGGCCGCGTCCGAGCCCGCCTGCGTCTCCGACAGGGCGTACGCGCCCAAGAGCGAGCCTTCGAGCATGTCCGGGAACCACTCGTCGCGCTGCTCGTCCGTGCCGTACTCCGCGAGCGCGTAGCAGGACATCGTGTGCACCGACAGCCCGACGCCGACCGTCATCCACGCGGTCGCGATCTCCTCCAGGGCCTGCAGGTACACCTCGTACCGGACGTCGCCGCCGCCCCAGCGCTCCGCGTACGGCAGGCCCAGCAGCCCGGACTTGCCCAGCAGGCGGAACTGCTCGCGCGGGAACTGCTCGGCCTCCTCGGCGGCCGCCGCCCGGGGCGCGAGTTCGTCACGGGCGATCTCCCGGGCCAGTGCGACCAGGTCTTCGGCGTCCGAATCCGGCAGCAGGCGTTCGGCGGGCATCGTCGTCCTCCAAAGCGGTACTGAAAACAGTACTGAAAACAGTACTGTGGGCCCGCTTAGAGTACAGTAAGACCTGCCTGGGGTGGCCGGAAGACGTAGGAGACAGTGAGCCATGCCCCCGGAACCCCGCCGCCGGCCGACCGCGCGTCAGCGGGCCTTGCTCGGCGACCTCGAGGCGCTCTTCCTCGCGGAGGGCTTCGCCGACTTCACGCTGGACGACCTCGCCGGCCGCCTGCGCTGCTCGAAGTCGACGCTCTACGCGCTCGCGCCGAGCAAGGAGCAGCTCGCCGTCAAGGTCGTCACCCACTTCTTCCGCGGCGCCGGCGAGCGGATCGAAGAGCGGATCGCCGGGATCGACGACGCCCGCAAGCTCATCGGGGAGTACCTCGCCGGTGTCGCCGAGCACCTGAACCGGGCGTCGCCGTCGTTCATGCGCGACCTCGCCGAGTTCGGCCCCGCGCGTGAGGCCTACCAGGTCAACAGCCGGTTCGCGGCCCAGCGGCTGCGTCAGTTCATCGACCAGGGTGTCGCCGACGGCGTCTTCCGCGACGTCCACGCCCGGCTCGTGGCCGAGATGACCGGGCTGATCGTCGAAGGCATCCAGACCGGCGTGCTCGGCCAGCGGATCGACGTGTCCGACGCCGAAGCGTTCACCGCCCTGGGTGAGCTGCTGCTCGGCGGCCTGAACAAATAGCGGACAGGAATTGTCAGCCGGAACTCCATTAAACTCCGTGCGTGATCGTCGTAGGCGGAGAAGCTCTGGTCGACCTGGTTCCCGGCGACCCCTTGGATTCCACTGTGGACGGTGGGCTGCGCGCGCTGCTGCCGCGGCTCGGTGGCGGTCCGTACAACGTCGCGCTGTCGGCCGGCCGCCTCGGCGTGCCGACGGCGTTCCTCTCCCGCGTGTCCACCGACCGCTTCGGCGAAGCGATGGTCGAGCGGCTGCACGCCTCCGCCGTCGACACGGCGCTGCTGCAGCGCGGTGACGAGCCGACGACGCTCGCTGTCGTCGCCCTCGACGCGAAGGGCGCCGCGCGCTACACGTTCTACGTCGAGGGCACCGCGGACCGGCTCGTCGCGGACCCGGGACCGCTCCCGGAGAACGTGACCGCGCTCTCGCTGGGCACCCTCGGGATGGTCCTCGAACCCGGCGCGTCGGCGTACGAGGCGATGCTGCGGCGCGAGGCCGCCCGCGGCGTGCTGACCGTCCTCGACCCCAACATCCGCGAAGCGCTCATCACCGACCCGGCGGCCTACCGGGCCCGGTTCACGTCCTGGCTGCCGGACGTCCGGCTGCTCAAGATCTCCGACGACGACGCCGCGTGGCTCACCGAAGGCGCCGACCCGGTCGCCGCCGCGAAGACGTGGATCGAGTCCGGAGTGGACGCCGTGGTGCTCACCCGGGGCACCGACGGCGTCGCGGTGATCACCGCCGCAGGTGAGCTGGCCCACGTGCCGTCGCGGAAGGTGACGGTGGTCGACACCATCGGCGCCGGCGACACGATCCAGGGTGCGCTGCTGGCCTGGCTGCACACCCGCGAGATCACCGACCTGGCCTCTCTCGACGCGGGAGCGTGGCGTGCAGCGCTGGAATTCGCGGCGAAGGCGGCGTCCATCACCGTTTCTCGGAGCGGGGCCGAGCCGCCCACGTCCGCCGATATTGCGGCCGCCGTGTGAACCTGGTCCCAAAGGGGCCCCCATGAGCAACGCCACCGCTGCGCGAACACCCGTTTCTCGACTAGCGTAGAGAGGCATTCTTCATACCCCAGCGGGGCGGTGTGCAGCGAGGCGCCAGTGTTTCCTCGCGTCAACACGTGGCTACCTGTGGAACCCGCAGGCGCCGCCGACCCGTGCCGAACGTGAGAGGGACTTGTATGTCCGACGCGACGACTGCGGGGCAGTCCGGCGGCGAAACCGCGAAGCTGACCCTGCCGAGTGGCGAGCACGAGTTCAAGATCGTCCACCCGGTCGAGGGCGCGCCCGGGATCGAACTGGGGAAGCTGCTGGCGCAGACGGGGTACATCACCTACGACCCCGGGTTCGTCAACACCGGCGCCGCGTCGTCCGCCATCGCCTACATCGACGGTGACGCCGGGATCCTCCGATACCGCGGGTACCCGATCGAGCAGCTGGCCGAGAAGTCGACCTTCGTCGAGGTCTCCTACCTGCTGATCTACGGCGAGCTGCCGACCGAGGCGCAGCTGGCCGACTTCACCGGGAAGATCCAGCGCCACACGCTGCTGCACGAGGACCTGAAGGCGTTCTTCAGCGGCTTCCCGCGCGACGCGCACCCGATGCCGGTGCTGTCCAGCGCGGTGTCGGCGCTGTCGACCTTCTACCAGGACTCGCTCGACCCGTTCGACGAGCCGAACGTGGAGCTGTCCACCATCCGGCTGCTCGCCAAGGTCCCGACCCTGGCCGCGTACGCGTACAAGAAGTCCGTCGGCCAGCCGCTGCTGTACCCGGACAACTCGCTCGGCCTGGTCGAGAACTTCCTCCGCATGACGTTCGGCTTCCCGGCCGAGCCGTACGAGGTCGACCCGGACGTCGCGAAGGCGCTCGACCTGCTGTTCATCCTGCACGCCGACCACGAGCAGAACTGCTCGACCTCGACCGTGCGCCTGGTCGGCTCGTCCGAGGCGAACCTGTTCGCGTCGATCTCGGCCGGCATCAACGCGCTGTTCGGCCCGCTGCACGGCGGCGCGAACGCCGCGGTCCTCGACATGCTCGAGGGCATCAAGAACGACGGCGGCGACGTCGCCAAGTTCGTGGAGCGGGTGAAGAACAAGGAAAAGGGCGTGAAGCTGATGGGCTTCGGGCACCGGGTCTACAAGAACTACGACCCGCGCGCGAAGATCATCAAGAACACCGCGGACGAGATCCTCGGCAAGCTGAAGGGCGGCGACCAGCTGCTCGACATCGCCAAGAAGCTCGAAGAGACCGCGCTTTCGGACGACTACTTCGTTTCGCGCAAGCTGTACCCGAACGTGGACTTCTACACCGGCCTGATCTACCGGGCGCTGGGCTTCCCGACGAAGTTCTTCACGGTGCTGTTCGCGCTGGGCCGGCTCCCGGGCTGGATCGCGCACTGGCGCGAGATGATCAACGACCCGGCCACCAAGATCGGCCGCCCGCGGCAGATCTACACCGGCCACGCTTCGCGGGACTACACCCCGATGTCGGAGCGCTGAGCCCCGGCTGGTTGACGTAAACGCCCCGTCGTGCACTGGCACGGCGGGGCGCTTATCGTTGGGCCGCGTGACCAAAGAAGCACCCGTCGTCGTGTGGTTCCGCCGCGACCTGCGGCTGGGCGACCACGCTGCCTTGCTCGAAGCGTCGAAGCACAGCAAGCACGTCCTCGCGCTGTACGTCCTCGACGAGGCGCTGCTGAAGCCGGGCGGCGCGCCGCGCGAGGCGTTCCTCTACGGGTGCTTGGAGAAGCTGAACGAGCAGCTCGGCGGACGGCTGATGCTGGTGCGCGGCGAACCGGCCACCGAGGTCGTGAAGGCCGCGAAGAAGATCGGTGCCGCTGCGGTGCACGTCAGCGCAGACACCGGGCCCTACGGCCGCCGCCGGGACGCCGAAGTCGCGAAAGCGTTGGCGGAGAACAACATCGACTGGGTCGAGACGGGCTCGTCGTACGCCGTCACGCCGGGCCGCGTCACCAAGCCGGACGGCGATCCGTACCGCGTCTTCACGCCGTTCCGCCGGGCGTGGACCGCGCACGGCTGGCACTCTCCCGCCGACACCGGACCGTCCCTTGTGGACTGGGTGGTACCGCCTCGCTCGCTCGAGATCCCCCAGCCGCCCGAGGTCTCCGCGACGCTGCCCGAGCCGGGTGAGCAGGCCGCGCTCGACGTCTGGCACGAGTTCCTGGACGACGGCATCGAGACCTACGACTCCGATCGTGATCGTCCGGACCGCGAAGGCACGACGCGGCTTTCGCCGTACCTGCGCTGGGGCTGCGTCCACCCGCGGACGCTGCTGGCCGACCTGGAGGGTGACGACCGCGTCGGCGCGAAGTCGTTGCGCAGCGAGTTCTGCTGGCGCGAGTTCCACGCCGACGTCCTGTGGCACCGCCCGGAAACCGCGCGCAAGAACTACGACAAGCGGTTCGACGCGATGATGCACGACGACGACCGCGAGGCCTTCGAGCGGTGGTGCGCGGGCAAGACCGGCTACCCGATCGTCGACGCCGGAATGCGGCAGCTGCTGGCCGAGGGCTGGATCCACAACCGCGTGCGGATGGTCGTCGCGAGCTTCCTCGTGAAGGACCTGCACCTGCCGTGGTGGCTCGGGGCGCGGCACTTCATGAAGCACCTCGTGGACGGCGACCTCGCGTCGAACCAGCTGAACTGGCAGTGGGTCGCCGGGTCCGGCACGGATGCGGCGCCGTACTTCCGGATCTTCAACCCGACGACGCAGGGGGAGAAGTTCGACCCGAACGGCGACTACGTCCGCAAGTACGTGCCGGAGCTGCGGACGGTCGCGGGAAAGGCCGTCCACCAGCTGAAGGACCGCCCCGAGGACTACCCGGAGCCCATGGTCGACCACGCCCACGAGCGCCAGGTGTCCTTGGAGCGGTACGGGAAGATCACCTCGTAGCGATCTCGTCGAGCACCAGCTTCGCGGCCAGGTCCGCGCCGTCGGTGCGGATCGTGGCGGCGACGGCGGCCGCCCGCGCCTGGGCCGCCAGAGCCGTCTCGAGCGCGGCGGACAGGGACTCGACGGCCGGGGCCGGGCCGTCGTGCGCCGCGCCGATGCCCAGCTCGGCGACGCGGCCGGCCCAGTACGGCTGGTCGCCGTTCTGCGGGACCACCACCTGGGGCGTGCCCGACCTGGCGGCGGTCGTCGTGGTGCCCGCGCCGCCGTGGTGCACGACGGCGGCGCACCGGCCGAACAGCGCCTGGTGGTTGACCTCGCCGACGACGAAGCAGTCGTCGCGCTCGTCGGAGTGGCCGAGGCCGGCCCAGCCCTGCGCGACGACCGCGCGACGGCCAAGCGCACGGATCGCTTCGACGGCGACGCGGGCGGCGTCCTGCGAAGCACGCATGGGCATGCTGCCGAAGCCCGCGTACACGGGTGGTTCGCCCTTTCGAAGGAAAGCTTCGAGGTCGGCGGAGAGCGGGCGATCGTCCGGCACGATCCACGCGCCGGTCTGCACGACGTCGAGGTCGGTCGTCTCCTGCCACGGATCGAGGACCGGGTCCGTCGCCAGCAGCGGGCGGTCGCTGAGCACGTAGCCGAGGACACTGTCCACCGGCGCCAGGCCGTGGGCCGCCCGCTGGGTGTCGAGCGACGTCTTGAACAGCGCGTCGATGTTCCGGGCTTCCAGCTTCCACAGCGCCCGGTGGTCGGTCTCCGGCGGGAGCGACCGGCCCGCGTGCGTCAGCCGCGGCGGGTGGTGTGGCGTCGGCAGCGTGAGCTGCTGGAACGTCGCGTACAGGTACGGGATGCCGCGCAGCTCGGCCACCGACCGCGCCGCGGCCACCGCGGGCACCAGGCCGGTCGCCACCACCGCGTCGCACCCGTCGGCGCCCGCGGCGAACTGCGCGGCGATCAGCTCGGCCGCCCGCTCGGGGAGGCCCTTCGCCGTCGGCGGCTTCGCCCCGGTCACCAGCGGCCGCACGGCCTGGCCGATCGGCACCATCTCCACGCCGACGCCGGCCAGCCGCCGCGCGAACTCCTCGTCGGGTGGCGCGCCCACCCGCACGTCGGCACCGCGCGCCCGCAGCCGCACCGCGAGCGCCACCAGCGGCTCGACGCCCCCACGCGAGTCGTACCCGGACAACAGAACACGCACTCGATCACTCCCGGTTCAGCGGTTTGCCGGTCAGGACGGTGGTTTCCGCCGTAGCCCGACACTGTGGACGGACCTCAGCCGCGCAATGCCTCCGAGAGCTTGATGCGGCTGCCGATGCGCAGCACGCTGTTGCCGTAGATCTTGCCGCCCAGCCAGGTGAGCAGCGCGACGAGCGCGATCGTCAGCCCGAGCGAGAGCGCGATCTCCCAGCCTGCCGCCGCGCCGGTCGAGATCCGGGCCGGCATGAGGATCGGCGAGAGCAGCGGGATCAGCGAAAGCACCTTCACCCCCGTGCCCGACGGGTCCTGCAGCAGCAGGTTGATCCCGGAGATGAACCCGACGATCAGGATGATGTTGAGCGGCGTGACCACCGACTGCGTGTCCTCCTGGCGCGACACCAGCGATCCCAGTGCGCCGTAGATCGTCGCGTACAGCAGGAAGCCGAGCAGGTACCAGAGCAGGCCCCACAGCAACGTGCCGGTCGCGAAGCCGGACAGCGTGAACACCCCGGTCACCGACGCCGCCACGAGCCCGGCCGCGGCCAGGATCACCAGCTGCGTCAGCCCGACCAGGCCGAGCCCGATCACCTTGCCCAGCAACAGCTGCCACGGCCGCACGCTGGCGAGCAGGATCTCCACGACCCGGCTCGACTTCTCCTCGACGACGCCCTGGGCGACCATCATCCCGTAGGTGATGATGCTGATGTAGAGCAGGAACGCGACGATCAAGCCGATGATCAGGCGTTGCGTGTGATCCGCGGGCTCGGGCGAGATCGGGTCGTCCTGCACGTGGGTGCCGTCGACCTGCGCCATCACGTCGGCCGGTTCGAGCTGTGCGGACGACAGGACGCCGTCGAGCACCTGCTGCTGGGCCACCAGGTCGAGCACCTTGCGCAGCTGGTCGTCCAAAGAGGACTTGTAGGTGGCGGTCAGCTTCGCCGCGCTGCCCGAGACGAGCGCGTCCAGGTCGCCGTCCTCGACCTTCTGCCGGCCCTCGGCCGGGTCGGTGACGGTGACCGTCGAGATCTGCCGGCCGGACTGAGCGGCTTCGACCTGCAGCTGCCGCGCGATCCCGGTGGCCTGGCCGGTGAGCCCGACGGTGTTCTTGTCCGCCGCGCCCGCCAGCGACGTCTGGAAGCCGACGTACCCCAGCAGCAGCACCAGCATCACGACCGTGCCGATGACGAACGAACGCGTGCGCAGCCGGGTGTTCAGCTCGCGCTTCATGACGAGCCAGACGGCTCGCCGGCCACTCAGCTTCCTCATCGCGGGACCCCCTCTTCTGAGACCGCGTCGCGGAACAGTTCGGTCAGCGACCGGCGACGGCGGCTGAACTCGGTGACCGGCCCGGTGGCCAGCGCCGCGGCGAGCACGGCCTGGTCGTCGGCGCTCGGGTCGAGGTCGAGCACGGTGGTGGTGCCGTGGTTTTCCAGGACGCGCACGCCGGGCAGGCCCGCGGCCCAGCCTTCGGGCGCGGCCGGCGCGGTGACGACGAGCTTGCTGCTCGCGCCGGCGGTCAGCTCGCCGACGGTGCCGACGGCGACCATCCGGCCGTTGCGGATGATCCCGACCCGGTCGCACAGCCGCTCGACGAGGTCGAGCTGGTGGCTGGAGAAGATGACCGGCACGCCGGCCGCGGCCTTCTCGCGCAGCACGCCGCTCATGACGTCGACGGCCAGCGGGTCGAGGCCGGAGAACGGCTCGTCGAGCACCAGCACGGCCGGGTCGTGCACGAGCGCGGCGGCCAGCTGGACGCGCTGCTGGTTGCCGAGGCTCAGCTTCTGCACCTCGTCCTTGCGGCGCTCGGCCAGGCCGAGCCTGCCGATCCAGTTCTCCGCGTTGCGGTGGGCCTCGTTCGCGCCGAGGCCGTGCAGCTCGGCGAGGTAGACCAGCTGCTCGAGGACCTTCATCTTCGGGTAGAGCCCGCGTTCCTCGGGCATGTAGCCGAAGTGGGTGCGGGCTTCGTGCGTGATCTTTTCGTTCTTGAAGCGCACCTCACCGCTGTCGGCGGTGAGCACGCCCAGCGCGATCCGCATGGTCGTGGTCTTGCCGGCGCCGTTGCTGCCGACGAACCCGAACAGTTCGCCGGCGCGGACGTCGAACGTGACGCCGTCCAGCGCGACTTTGGCCCCGTAGCGCTTGGAGATCCCGTCGATCTCCAGTGTCCCCTCAGGCATTCCCCATCCCCTCTTCGAAATCTTCGGGGTCGTCGTCCGGCAGCGACCAGCCGAGCACGATGGTCGGGATGGTCGTGCCGGTGACCAGGAGCGCGGACATCATCATGGCGCCGCGCAGGCCACCGTCTTCGGTGTGGGCGACGACGACGGTGTAGAGCATCGCGGCGATCATCAGGTAGCTCAGGATCTGGAAGCCGACGTAGGTGACGCGGTGGCGCCACTCGCGCTCGCGTTCGTCCAGCAGCCGCGAGAAGCCGCCGCTCATCCGGCCGGTGAGGATCCGCAGCAGCACGAACGACGCGCCACCGAGGAGGATGCCGCCGCCCCAGAGGCTGCTGAAGAGCCATTCGCTGCCCGTGGTGAAGATCGAGGCGCCGGCGATCAGCCCGAGATCGGCGAGCACGAGTGCCCGGGTGAGGGCCCGGCGCCGCCGGCGGGTGCGCCAGCCCGGCAGTCGCCGGGAGTGCCGCAGTTCGCGCTCGTCCATCTCGTCCAGCCGGCGTTCCCAGTAGGCCGCGAGCCGGCCCGGTTGTGCGGTCATGCTCCCCCCTCGCGGTAGACCTGAGTGGACAGTGGCGTGAACGGCGCGCGGCTGAACACCGCTTCGACCGGCAGGTCGAACACCGCGCAGATCCGGAAGGCCAGGTCCAGGCTCGGATAGTGATCGCCCCGCTCGAGAGCGCCGATGGTTTGAGGATTGACCTCGACGGCGTTCGCGAGCGCGGCCCTGCTCAGCCCGCGCTCGGCCCGGAGCACGGGGAGCCGGTTGTAGATCGGCAGCTCTTTGCCGCGTCTGACCGGGCTCATGGGGTAACTGTTGCAAAAACCCAACGGGTCGTCAAGTTAAGTGAACATCAAGCCCGGTGGTGCACAGGGTGGGCACTCAGGGCCTCGGCAAAGTCGCGTTTGCCGGGGCGGGGCGTCATGAAAGGGTCGTTCATGACGCTGGACGACAGGAAAGAGTCGTTCATGACGTCGCCAACCCCCGCCCAACGTCGCGAATGAGTCATTCGGGACCTCCGGCGTCCCCAATGACTCATTCGCGACACCCGGCTCCGCACGCGGCCGTGGCTTTGCCGGAGCCTTGACATTCGGGCTGCCGTCGCCCCAGGGAAGGGTGGGCCCGGCCCCTGAGTCAAGCGAGCCCGGCGAGCGACTTGTCGACAAGCTCCGCCACCCGCGCCTGCGCGGCCTCGGCGTCCGCCGGGATCAAGGCCAACCGCGTCCGGCGCTCCAGCACGTCCGCCACGTCCAGCGCCCCCTCGTTGCGGACCGCCCACACCACCTCGGCCGCCGTGATGTCCGAGCCGGGGGCCACCGGGACTGCGAACTCCGCGTCCAGTTCGCCCAATGCCGCCACCCGGGGGGCCTCCGTGCCATAACGACCCACGAGTCGCGGCGAAGCGTCCACAAGAGACAGATGTGGCCGCGAAGCCGCTCCCAGCAACGGCAATCGCGCGGTTCGGCAAGGCGAGGCACTGAGGCCGGCGAGGCGAACCGCCGCGTCGACCGCGTCCTGCGCCATCCGGCGGTACGTGGTCAGCTTGCCGCCGACCACCGTCAGCAGCCCGTCCGAGCCCACCAGCACCGCGTGCTTGCGGGACAGGTCCGCCGATCGCCCGCCCGTCCCCTCGATCAGCGGCCGCAAGCCCGCGAACGAACCGGCCACGTCGGCCCGGGTCAGCGGCCGGGCCAGTACCGAAGAGGCCAACAACAGCAGGAAGTCCACATCGGACTCGGGAGCCGTTGGCACATCGGGGATCGAACCCGAAACCGGCTCGTCCGTAAGTCCCAAGTAGACGCGGCCGTCCGGCTGGGGGAGCAGGAACACGAACCGGTTCGTTTCGCCCGGGACCCGGATGTTCACCGACGTCGTGCCCAACGGAACGGTCCCCGGCGCGAGCACCAGGTGCGAACCCAGCGACGGCCGCAACCGCACCGCGCCGGTCAGCGTCCCCGCCCACACGCCCGTCGCGTTGATCACCTGGCGCGCGCGGATCTCCAGCGTGTCACCCGAAACGCCGTCGACCGCCGTCACCCGGTCCGCGGAAACCGAGGCAGCCGAAAGCCGCGTCAAGATCCGGGCGCCGAACGACGCTGCCGTCCGCGCCAGGGAAACCACCAGCCGCGCGTCGTCGACCAACGCGCCGTCGTAAGCCAGCAAGGCGCCGCGTAGGCCCACCGGAGAAAGCCCGGGAGCCAGGGCCAACGCCTCGGCCAACGGGATCGCACGCGGCCGCGGCAGCACCGACGACGGCGTCCGCGCCGCCCGGCGGAGGCCGTCGCCGGCCCGGAGACCGGCCGCCACCAGTGCCTGCTGCGCGCGGGAGGTGCTGGGGTACAACGGGAACAGCTGCGGCATCGCCCGCGTCAGGTGCGGGGCCGTGCGCGTCATCAGGATGCCGCGCTCGACCGCGCTTTCGTGCGCCAAGCCGAACTCGCCGTGCGCCAGGTACCGCAGGCCGCCGTGCACGAGCTTCGACGACCAGCGGGACGTCCCGAACGCGAGGTCGTGCGCCTCGACGAGCGCCACCGACAACCCGCGCGAAGCCGCGTCCAGGGCGATGCCCGTGCCGGTGACGCCGCCGCCGACCACGACGACGTCGACGCGCTCGCCCGCCGCCAGCTCCGCGAGCTCGCGTTCGCGGCGCCGCGCGTTGAGCGAGCCGGACGTCACGGTTTCAGCGCCGCGTCGAGCACGTGGGTGAACTCCGCCAGCAGCGCCGCCTCGCCGACGTCCGCCGTGGCCGGCCGCAGCGAGAACGCGAAGGACTGGACCACCAGCAGCACCGACCGGGACTGCGCCGCGACCGGCGCCCGCCGGATCGACCCGTCCTGGTGACCGGCCTCCAGCAGCTGGTGCATCGCCTGTTCGGCGAACTTCTGCGTCGCGCCCAGCCGCTCCACGATGTACGGGAGGACCAGTTCGGGGTCGACGTCGAGCAGCGTGCGGAACAGCGGGTCGGCCGCCAGCGCGCGGACGCCGGCCGACGCGATGAGCACGAGCCGCTCGCGGCTGTTCGCGGCCTCGGCGCCGCGTTCGCTCGCCGTGCGCAGCAACCCGCTGAACTCGCGAGTCATCAACGCCGCGAGCACGCTGCGGACGTCGGGGAAGCGGCGGTACACCGTCATCCGGCTGACGCGCGCGGTGCGGGCGATTTCGGCGAGTGTGGTGCGGCGCACACCGACGGCCAGCACGCACGCGCGCGCGGCGTCGAGCAGCACGTCATCGGCCACGCGGGTGGCCGTCTGACGGCTGCGGGTGTCCGCGAGCGCGGAGGATCCCGCGGTCTCCATTGTGTGACGTTTCACGTCCATATGTCACACTGTATCGGTGAACGCGCTCATTGACCACCGCCTTCGACGGTCCTGGACCTCGGAAGCCGCCGATGCCGCCCGGCTGCCCGTGCGGGCGGCCGAGTGGCTTGAACAGCGTATAGGCCAGACGGCTCCCGGTGCTGCCCCGGCGGGCGATTTGCCGGTGGAAATACCGTCACCGAAACTGGACGAATCTGCTGTCGCCGCGTTGTCCGAAGTGGTCGGCGCGGAGAACGTGCTGGTAGACGACGCGGCCCGGCTGGCGCGCGCGACCGGGCTGTCCTACCTCGACTTGCTGCGCCGGCGTTCGCCCACCGCGGACTTCCCGGTCCCCGACGCGGTCGTGCTGCCCGCCGGTCCGGACGAAGTCCAAGCGGTACTCGACGCGTGCGTCCGGCACGACATCGGAGTGGTGCCCTTCGGCGGCGGCACCTCGGTCGTCGGCGGGGTCGCGGCGCTGCGCGGGGACAAGGCGTCGGTGATCGCGCTCGACCTCGTCCGGCTCGACGCGCTGGTGTCGGTCGACGCCGAGTCGCGCCTCGCCGTCCTCCAGGCCGGCGTCCGCGGTCCCGAGGCCGAGCGCCTCCTCGGCGAGCACGGCCTGACGCTCGGGCACATCCCGCAGTCGTTCGAGCGGGCCACGATCGGCGGCTTCGCGGCGACGCGCTCGGCCGGGCAGGCGTCGTCGGGCTACGGGCGGTTCGAAGACATGGTCAAGGGTGTGCGGCTGGCCACCCCGCGCGGCGAGTGGAAGCTCGGCGTCGCGCCGGCGTCGGCCGCCGGGCCCGACCTGCGCCAGCTCGCGGTCGGCAGCGAGGGAACGCTCGGCGTGATCACCGAGGTCTCGCTGCGGGTGCGCCCGGCGCCGCCGGTCAAGCGATACGAGGGCTACGCGCTGCCGAGCTGGGAAGCGGGCCGGGAGGCCGTCCGCGACCTCGCGCAGAACCACGCGCTCGCGGACATCACCCGGCTGTCCGACGGGGACGAAACCGAAGTCTCCCTGGCGCTGAACGCCGGTCTCAAGACGACGGCGCTGCGCAAGTACCTCGCCGCACGCGGGGTGGCGCGGCCGTGCTTCCTCATCGTCGGCTGGGAAGGCACTGCGCACGACGTGGCGCTGCGCCGCCGCGAGACGACGCGCCGGTTGAAGGCGTCGGGTGCGGTGCGCGTCGGGAAGGCGCTCGGCGAGTCCTGGCGGCACGGCCGGTTCGCCGGTCCCCGGCAGCGGGATGTCCTGATGGACCAAGGAATCTGCGTCGAGACGCTGGAGACCGCGGCCTATTGGTCCACTGTGGACGAACTGCGCGACGACGTCCGGGCGGCGTTGACGGCGTCGCTGGGCCGGTCGATCGTGATGTGCCACATTTCGCACGCGTACGAGACCGGCGCGTCGCTGTACTTCACGGTGTTGACGGCTCGCGACGAGACCGACCCGATCAGCCAATGGCAGCGCGCGAAAGCGGCGGCGTGCGAAGCGATCACCGGGCTGGGCACGATTTCGCACCACCACGCCGTCGGCGTCGACCACGCGCCGTACCTGAAGGCGGAGATCGGTTCGCTGGGCGTCGAGGTGCTGCGCGCGGCGAAGTCGGCGGTCGACCCGACCGGGATCCTCAACCCGGGGAAGCTGGTCTGAGCACTTCGCAGGGGACGCCGTGGCCGTCCGCGGCGACGCCGTCGAGCTTCGCCGCGTCGGCCTGCGGGACGTCGGTGGTGCGCACGGGGTTGCCGTCCACCAGCAGCGGGTAGCGGATCGGCGCGGCGCCGACGTAGGTGTGGACCTCGGTCAGGCGGGTGCCGTCTTCGAGCGTGATGTCGGGTTGGGTCAACCGGGCCAGGTGGTAGCGCGTGCCGCGGCCCTCGCAGCGGTCGAGCACGGCGAGCTGATCCGGCGTCACGAACCAGATGGCGTGCTCCTCGACGCCGTCCATCGCGGTGAGGGTGGCCGGGCGCTGGTCGTCGACCACGCGGAAGCCGGCCGCCCACACGGCGGCGAGCCCGCCGCAGCGCGCGTGCGCGACGACGACCGGCCCTTCGAGCCCGAGCCGCCCGCGCAGCCAGGTGATCTTCGACGGGTTCGCGTTCGAGCCGTAAGCGAGGACGGCCATCCGGTCGCGCCAGCCGCCGGGCGCGGTGCCGAGGGGATGCCCGACGCCGTCGACGTGCACGAACGAATAACCCGGCCGAGTCCCCGGGTAGGGCTCGGCCGGGTATTCGTCGTCGGTGAACAGGGTCAGAAGGTCACCACGCTGCGCAGGACGTCACCGTGGTGCATGCGCTCGAAGGCCTGCTCGACGCCGTCGACGCCGATGCGCTCGGTGACGAACTTGTCGAGCGGCAACCGGCCCTGCAGGTAGAGGTCCACCAGCATCGGGAAGTCACGGCTCGGCAGGCAGTCGCCGTACCACGACGACTTGAGCGAGCCGCCGCGCGAGAAGAAGTCGATCAGCGGCAGGTCGTTCAGGCGCATCTCCGGCGTCGGCACGCCGACGAGCACGACCGTGCCGGCCAGATCGCGCCCGTAGAACGCCTGCCGCCAGGTCTCCGGGCGGCCGACGGCGTCGATCACGACATCCGGACCGAAGGAGTTCGTCGCGTCCTGCATGGCTTCGACGACGGCTTCTTCGCTGAGGCCCTTGCTGTTGACGGTGTGCGTGGCGCCGAAGTCCTTCGCCCACTCCAGCTTCCGGTCGTCCATGTCGATCGCGACGATCGTCGTGGCGCCAGCCAGCTTCGCGCCCGCGATGGCCGCGTCGCCGACGCCACCGCAGCCGATGACCGCCACCGAGTCGCCGCGGGTGACGGCGCCGGTGTTGATGGCCGCGCCGAGCCCGGCCATGACACCGCAGCCGAGCAGCCCGGCGACCGCGGGTTCGGCCTCACGGTTGACCTTCGTGCACTGTCCGCTGTGGACGAGCGTCTTCTCGAGGAAGGCGCCGACGCCGAGCGCGGGCGACAGCTTGGTGCCGTCTTGGAGCGTCATCGGCTGGGTGGCGTTGAAGGTCGAGAAGCAGTACCAGGGCTTGCCGCGCTTGCAGGCGCGGCAGGTGCCGCAGACGGCGCGCCAGTTGAGGATGACGTAGTCACCGGGTTCGAGGTCGGTGACGCCTTCGCCGACGGCTTCGACGACGCCGGCGGCCTCGTGGCCGAGCAGGAACGGGAAGTCGTCGTTGATCCCGCCCTCGCGGTAGTGCAGGTCGGTGTGGCAGACCCCGCAGGCCTGCACGTTCACGACGGCCTCGCCCGGCCCGGGATCGGGCACGAGCACGGTCTCCAGCGAAACGGGCTCGCCCTTCGCCCCCGAAACGACCCCCTGGACCTCGTACGGCATGCGAATCCACCTTCCGGCTTTTGCTGGTTCTGCCCGCAGCTAATCACGGATCACGCGGAGATGGCGACATCCGCATGAGTGAGGTTCGGTGATTGATGCGCAACTGGTTGCGCTCTTCGCAACTCGGGTCGGTCGGTGCTGAGCGGGCGGCTGCGTTCGAACGTCTTGAATGGTAACTGTTCAGGGCATTTCGGTGTTCGTTGGCAGCCAGGGGTTTCCGGTGATGGCGTCGCGTAGCGCGGTGATGATGTGGAGGCCGTTCTTGCG